>NZ_JADBSZ010000194.1:0-14163 GCF_020246425.1 Microcystis sp. M079S1 | reverse complement strand
TAACCCTTATATAGAAAGGCATTTAGCGATTTTTGTCAATTGTTTTTGCTCTAGAGCGAACTAATCAATTAAGTCTTTTGCCAGATAAGGATTTAGTCGATTTATGCCCCCCTATCGAACCATAACAAGTAACGAAGAGCCCCTACTTTGAATTGCTCAAGCTTCCCTATCCTAGCCATCGTGATGCTGTTTTAGAAAGATTACAAGGCGATCAACTCCTGCAAAAAACCCCACAAGGTTGGACAATTCCTAATTTATCTGCCATCCTTCTGGCCAGACAACTTGAGAGCTTTTCCCCTACCTTAGCGCGTAAAGCACCACGAGTGATTATCTATGAGGGAACAGGTAAAATTAAAACTCGACTGGAACAGACAGGAACTAAGGGATATGCTGTGGGTTTTGATGGTTTAGTTAATTTTGTCCACGATTTAGCCCCTCAAAATCGCGTCATCGAGGAGGTTCTTAGGGAAGAAGTGAAAATGTTTCCTCCACAAGCTTTGCGAGAACTGATCGCCAATGCTTTGATTCATCAGGACTTTCTCGCTACAGGCGCTTCGGTGATGATTGAAATGTATGATGATCGAGTAGAAATCTCTAACCCTGGTATTCCTTTTATCAAAGTAGAACGCTTTATAGACGAATATCGCTCCCGTAATGAGCAATTAGCTGACATAATGCGTCGTTTTGGCATTTGTGAAGAAAAGGGCAGTGGTATTGATAAAGTTA
Organism: Microcystis sp. M079S1; assembly: GCF_020246425.1. Lineage (NCBI taxonomy): Bacteria > Bacillati > Cyanobacteriota > Cyanophyceae > Chroococcales > Microcystaceae > Microcystis > Microcystis sp. M079S1. The sequence continues at coordinate 13,437 of NZ_JADBSZ010000194.1, read as the reverse complement.
TTTCCGCTGCCGAGAAATTTCAACTTCCCGCACCAGATTTTAGAGTAGGTGAGATCCGAACAACTTCTATCCTATTCGCTCATCAGGATTTTGGCAAAATGAGTCAATCTGACCGTATTCGCGCTTGTTATCAGCACTGTTGTCTCCTCTATGTCGATAATCAACGGATGTCTAACCAAACCTTACGAAATCGCTTTTGTTTAAATGAATCAAAAAACAATACTGTTTCTCAAGTGATTGGGGCAACTAAAGAAGCAGGACTGATTAAACTTGACGAATCTGAATCTAAATCAACTCGTTATGCTCGTTATCTCCCCTTTTGGGCCTAGACTAGCCTTGAGCGAAGTGGAAATGCTAAAAAGTGCTTCAACGCAAATCCATTTTAGGGATGTCAAATCGGCGAAACCCTTATACAGCGAGCAAAAAAGTGCTTCAACGCAAATCGACATTTTTCCAAGAGGAGATTTTATCATCGCGTCCACACGGGAGTGGGACTTGTGGACGACAACGGCGATACATTTCTTTAAACTGCACCCCCCAAACGTAAATAGGCTTCAATAAAGCTATCTAAATCCCCATTCATTACCCGGGTAACATCGGTGGTTTCCACATTACTGCGGAGATCCTTAACCAATTGATAGGGATGAAAAACATAGTTACGGATTTGATTGCCCCAAGCGGCCTCCACCATATCGCCGCGAATTTCTGCGATCGCTTGAGCCTGTTGTTCCCGGGCGATAATTAACAATTTCGCTTTTAATAAAGCTAGGGCTTTTTCTTTATTTTGTAATTGCGATCGCTCTTGGGTACAACGCACAGCGATACCTGTGGGAAGATGAACTACACGCACGGCAGTTTCCACTTTATTAACATTTTGTCCACCTTTTCCCCCCGATCTAGTGGTGGTAATTTCTAAATCTTTATCGGGAATTTCTACCCTCACCGCATCATCGCCCAAAATTGGCATTACTTCCACCCCGGCGAAACTGGTTTGACGTTTACCATTAGCATTAAAAGGGGAAATTCTGACTAACCGATGGGTGCCTTTTTCTCCTTTCAGATAACCGTAAGCATAAGTTCCGGCAATCTCAATTGTCACCGATTTAATTCCCGCTTCATCTCCTTCTGAGATTTCCGCTAAAGTGACTTTATATCCCTGTTTCTCGGCCCAGCGAGAATACATTCTCAAGAGCATTTCTGTCCAATCTTGGGCATCGGTTCCCCCGGCCCCCGCATTAATCGTTAAAACCGCTCCTTTTGCGTCGTAGGGACCATTTAAAAGCTGTTGCAATTCCCAGCGATCGAGGTCATGCTGTAAATGAGTTAAATTGTCCGTTGCTTCTTCTAGTAAAGTTTGATCGGATTCTAATTCTAATAACTCGATAATTGCCTTAGTATCTTCTAATTGTTCACACCAACCCTGATAGGTTTCTAAAGAAGATTTACATTCGTTTAGTTCTTGCAGGGTTTTTTGAGCAGTATCGGGATTATCCCAAAAAGTGGGGACGGCTGCCACCTGTTCTAAGTCTTTAATTTTGGCCTTTAAAGTGGGTAAGTCAAAGATAGTCCTGGGTTTTACCCAGGCGCGATCCTACTATCTCGATACCTTTTTTTAGTTCCGATATTTCCATGTTATCAGTTATCAGTTATCAGTTACTCTAGATGTCAGGAGTCTGGGGAGTCAGTCCCGATGAAAAAATTTTCACCCCCACAGATGAAAGAGGTTTCCTTCCCTACACCCCACACCCTACACCCCCTTTCAAGTCAGGAGTTGAGAGTTGGGGTTTTATGAAATTCCCCCATTTCCCCTATCCACTCTCTGTTCCCCGTTCCGCAGTTCCAGCGTTCGCTAAAATGGTACGATCGAGCCGCGCAGGGGGGCAAGAGTTTGTAAAGCGTTTTCAGCCTTATCGCGACTACTAAACGCGCCTATTTGCCAGACGCGACGACCTTGGTGGGAAGTGGGGAAAGCGTCGGGATAGAGAGAACGAACCCTAGTGCGATCGCTCTCGGTTTTAGCTTCGATTACTACTTTAAAACCTTGGCGACTACTATTGCTCATATTACCACTACTGGGATTAGCGGCGGCTCGATTAAAAGTGATTACGTCTGATAAACTTCTGGGATTGCCTAGGTTGCGCGGTGGCGGGGGTGGTACAATTGCATTATTATTCTGAGAATTGGGAGGAGTCAGGGGGGGTAAATTAGGGGTAACTGGGGACGGTGGCGTTAAATTTGGCTCTGGTACTGGATTATTGACCACTGGCTGAGGATTGCTCTCTACTGCTGTTTCTGCAGCGGTAAAGGTATATTCTCGCACTTCGGGATTAGCAGCAGGATTAACAGGTGTTTCTGCTTTGACGGATTCTCTGGGGAGGGAATAACTATTACCCGCGAGTAATTCCGGGGGAGGATTGAAATTGGGACTATCGGCAGTTAGATAGATATGACTGAGATTTTGACCGGCTAGACTGCGTTTAGTAAAGCGCCAGCCATCGATGAGATAAATTTGCATTAAACCGGTCCCTAAACCTTTTGTCCGTCCAATAATTACCTCCGATTGCCTGGGATTGCGGGGGGTTCCCACAAGGACTAATTCCCCGTTGCGTTGTACGATACGCAGCAGGTATTCTAAACCGTAATCTTTGCCCTGAATGCGAAGGGAATAACCGTTACTGTCGGTGGCCCGTTCACAACTGCCGGTAAAATCGAAATCGAGCAGGAGAGGCTGAACAATGGTCGGTTCTGTGCCATTTACCGCCCAACATTGGCGTTTTCCCTGGATTTGTTGCAAAATCAGTAAATCGTATTTACCGTTACCGTAGGGTCGGGCAATAGCGATAAAATCCTCTTGATTAACTTCTCTTTGTTCAAAGAGAGTTGCTTGACTCGGTGTAGTCAGGAGACAACCCCCCAGAAGTGAAAACAGTAGGGTAATTTTTAAGGATGATTTTAGATTCATAAATAGGGAGCGTTGTTATAGAGATTGTACTTGCATTTATTTTATCGATCTAGACGTAAGCCAGAGAATTTTGTTTTCTTGGAAGATAGCTAGGGTTTGCTCAATAAATCTAAAAACCTTGTTGGGTAAAACTTTTAGACTTTTTGGTTTCCAAAAAGTACCAGATCTGGTAGTGATCGGGTGGAAAATTCCTGGACTTTTTCCCTGAAAATTAGGTAATTGACCCCCTCAAAATCGCTAAAACCCTACACCCCACACCCTACACCCCACACCCTACACCCTGCCCCCACCGAAAAACTTTTTGCCGCAAACCCTAGTTATTACTCGACCTAATCCACAGTAGGATAGAGATTGCTAAAAATTGACCCTTGAGTAGAGTGGCAACAAGATGGCGAAAGCGGCGATTATTGGATTGGGAAGATCGGGAATAGCAGCGGCAAGATGCTTAAAACGGGATGGTTGGCAGGTGACATTAAGCGATCGCTCTGATTCTCCCAGTTTACAAGCAACCAAAACCAATCTGGAAAGGGAAGGAATTATTGTCAATCTTGGTCAAAATCTCAGTCTAGAGGCTTCGGACTTGCCTAATCTTATCGTGGTTAGCCCCGGGGTGCCTTGGGATGCCCCGATTTTAATTACTGCCAGAGAAAAAGGCATCGATACGATCGGAGAATTAGAATTAGCTTGGCGTTATCTGCAATCTTCCCCTTGGTTGGGTATTACGGGAACTAACGGCAAAACCACCACCACAGCCCTCTGTGCCGCTATTTTTCAAAAAGCGGGGTTAAATGCCCCTTCCTGCGGTAATATCGGCTATGCTGCCTGTGAATTGGCTTTAAAAGCCGATAAATACGATTGGATTATTGCGGAGATTAGTAGTTATCAGATCGAGTCCAGTCGGGATTTATCGCCGAAAATCGGCATCTGGACAACTTTTACCCCCGATCACCTCAGTCGTCATCAAACCCTGGAAAATTATTATCAGATTAAAGCCTCTTTACTGCAAAAAAGCGATCGCCAAATCCTCAACGGTGATGATCCCTATCTGCGTCAAATCGGTGTTAGTCAATGGCAACAAGCTTATTGGACTTCTGTGCAGGGCAAAGAGGCGCTTTTGGGCGATCCTAGTCGTGGTGTTTATCTCCAAGATAACTGGATCGTGGCTTTTGGGGAGTTAATTGCCCCGGTTAATCTCCTGAAAATGGTGGGTAGTCACAATCAGCAGAATTTGCTTATGGCTGTGGCCGCCGCTAGATTGGCAGGAATCGAGAAAAAAGCCATTACCGAAGCGATCGCCACTTTCCCCGGGGTTGCCCATCGTCTAGAGTATGTTTGTACCTATAAAGGCATAGACTTTATTAATGATAGTAAAGCAACTAACTACGATGCCGCCGCAGTGGGCTTACAATCCGTCCCGAGTCCGGCGATTTTAATCGCGGGGGGAGAAGCGAAAGCAGGGGATGATCGGGCTTGGATCGCTGAAATTAAGGCAAAAGTCGCCACTGTGCTGCTTATTGGTGAGGCTGCCGCCGATTTTGCCCGTCGTTTACAGTCAGCAGGTTATCAAGATTATGAATGTGTAGAGACGATGGACAGGGCAGTTCAACGCGCGGCTGAACTAGGACTGGCAAAAGAGGCTAAAGTCGTGTTATTATCGCCCGCTTGCGCTAGTTTTGACCAATACCAAAGTTTTGAACATCGCGGCGATCATTTCCGGCAGTTGTGTTTACAGTTGTAGGGAATGGGGAATAGGAGCTTTTTCAGTGATCAGTGATCAGTGATCAGATGTGAGTTTTTAGTGGACAGTCTTAAGTAGAAAATTGCCTTTTTCTTTTCACTGATTACTGGTTACTGTTTACTGATCACTGAAATCCCCAATACCCTAAAACCCCAATACCCTAAAACCCCGTTGCCGACGGCTAAGACGCAATTTTTGTTGCCAAAGATACTCTTTTTTGGCTAAGTTGGGTAAAATCAGGAGGAGTTAACCAAAAAAATTAAGAGAAAAAAACGTGCTGGGATCGTCCTTCCATCTTGATCATCTTTTTAACAAGCCCCTAATTGCCTGTCTTTTGTCCTGTGTGGGTGTCTTGCTGCCGATCCCAGTTTTAGCGACACCGGTGGCAGTGTTAAAAAGTCAAGAAAATGCCAATCAATGGACAGGTATCACCGAACGTTTGCAAAATGTCGGGGTTAATTACTGCATTCTCCAGAGTAATCAGTGGCAAAGCGACAAGGATTTAAATACAATTAAGGTTCTAATCATCCCCAACGTTGAGACTATTTCCGGTTTACAAGCTAGTGTCTTGAGTCGTTGGCTTAATCGCGGTGGTAGAATTATCGTCACCGGTCCGGCGGGAAATCTTTCGGAACCTGCTGTGCGCGCTCAATTGCGATCGCTATTTGGGGCCTACTGGGCTTATCCTCACTCCCAAGCTTACACCCTGCGGCCGACTAATTTGGGTGAACTGAAAAACCAAAAACCTTTAGCCAGCAGTCTCCTGGGTGGCGTGGTTATCCCCACGGGAGTCAATAGCCAAACCGTTGCCGTCTGGGGGGCGCGCAACAATCCCCCCGCCGTTGTCCTCAATAATAACTCGATCTTTCTCGGTTGGCGCTGGGGCAGCGATGCCGTCGCTAATCTCGCCCTCGATAGCGCTTGGCTAGAAACCGCCCTGCAACGCTACGGCATTAATCGCAGTTCTTCTAATAACACAATTGCGCCCTATTGTCAAGGAAGCTCAACAATAGTTAATAATATTAATAATACCCCAACAGCGATCTCGCGTAGCGAGCGCGTTGCGATCGCGCCCCGTCGCCCTCTACCCCAGATTTCAGAAAATCCCCCCAGTGAAACGGCGAGATTAAGTCCGAATACCGAGGCAATTCCCCCCAGAGCGAGCCTAACTCCTCAACAAATTAGCCAAATGACGGCGGAATTGCAGGGATTAATCGGGCGTTATGGGACGACTCTCTTAGCTTCAGAAGCCAGCAATAATAACACCTTAACTACCGATAAATCCCTAGCACAAGCATTTCATAATCGCGGGAAAAATTCCCCCACCTCAGATACAGCCAGACGATTCCGTTTAGCCCTGGAAAATGCCCAAGGATCGTTAAATAATTTTCAGAATTTAATCGCTCAGGGGGACTATACCCAAGCGCGGGAATTTTGGTTACAAGCGCGGCGAAATCTTTGGGATAATTATCCCACTAATCGACAATTTGCCCAGCCAGAAATACGGGCAATGTGGTTAGATAGAGGCACGATCGTAGAAGCTAAAAATGAGGACGATTTAGCTAAAGTATTTGATCGCATGGCGGCAGCGGGTATTAATGTGGTCTTTTTCGAGACAGTTAATGCTAGTTATACTATTTATCCCAGTCAAGTTGCCCCCGAACAAAACCCTTTAACTAGAGGTTGGGATCCCCTAAAAGTTGCCGTTAAATTAGCCCATGAACGCAATATGGAAATCCACGCCTGGGTGTGGGTTTTTGCGGCGGCTAATCAAGCTCATAATAAGGTATTAGAGCAACCATTAGATTATCTAGGTCCGGTTTTATCCCGTAATCCCGATTGGGGGGCAACTAATAAAAGTGGTGGTTCCTTTGATTACAGTCAAGGCATGAAAAAGGCCTTTTTTGATCCTGCTAATCCCGACGTACAGAACTATCTTTTATCTCTTTGCGAGGAAATTGTCAAGAATTATGATGTGGATGGCTTGCAGTTAGATTATATTCGCTATCCCTTCCAGAGTCAAGATTCTAATCAAACCTATGGTTATGGTAAATCCGGCCGCTGGTTATTTAAACAAATGACGGGAGTTGATCCAATTACTTTAAATCCCCGGGGTGCTTTATGGGAACAATGGACTAGCTTTAAAATCCGTCAGGTTGATACTTTTGTCTCGCAGGTTTCTACTCGCTTAAAACAGATTCGCCCCCACTTAAAAATGTCGGCGGCGGTGTTTCCCCTAGAAAAAAAAGAACGATTATATCGTATTCAACAAAACTGGGAAGAATGGGGACAAAATCAATGGATAGACCTGATATTTTTAATGACTTATGCTCTCGATACAGGGACTTTAGAAGATAAAACCAAGTCTTTATTTGATCGACAAATTGCAGGAAATGCTCTGATTATACCCGGTATCCGTCTGTTAAAAGTACCCGATCAAGTCACGATCGATCAACTACAATTTATTCGTAATCTTCCCACTTCGGGATTCGCTCTTTTTGCCACAGAAAATCTCAATCCCAACTTGCAAACAATTCTTAATCGCATTCAGGGATCGATAATTACCAAAAAAACCGAACCTTTACCCCACCGTCAACCCTTCAAAACGGCGGCGGCGAGGTTTAATTCCCTGCGTCAAGAGTGGAGTTTTTTAATAATAAATAATTTATGGGCAATGGAGGAGGGAACCTTAAAAAATTGGGGGCAAGAAGTGGACGAAATGGCTAATCTATTAGAACAATTGGCTAATAATCCCAGCCCTCGCAATTTGACTTTAACTCAAAATGCTTTAAAGCGATTTAGCTATAAATTTAAATCTGTGATGTCCAGACAAAAAGATTTATCTGCCTATCAAATACAAGTCTGGGAAAATCGCCTCGCAACCCTACAAAGTCTCTTAAGTTATGGTCAAATGGTTGAGTTTTAATTAAGGCAAAAGGTAGGAGGCAGGTTTTGGGGTTTTAGGGTTTTAGGGTTTTAGTTCAATTTCCCCACTTCCCCACCTCCCCACTTCATAATTCATCATTCCCACACCCCACACCCCACACCCCACACCCCACACCCTCTTGTCAGAGGCCCGCCCGAATATGTAACAATTTATGGGAGAAACCCCAAGCAAATTTAACGAGAAAAACATGGCAGCTACAATTAAGAAAGGAGCTTTAGTCCGCGTGGTGACGGGAAACCTAGAAAATAGCCTCGAAGCCCTAGCTAGCGATCGCCGTTTACCCAGTTATATGTTCAACTCGACAGCAGAAGTCTTGGATGTAAAAGATGATTACGCTTTGATTAAATTCTATGTTCCTACCCCCAGTGTGTGGCTAAAGCTCGAACAACTGGAACCCGTCTGATGAGGATATTGCCTCATCCATAAACCATGGCTGACTTCTACGATAAACTCCTCCCCTGTCAATCGCCCCGAGTCTCGGTTATTGGTGCTGGTAACGTCGGACGCACCTTGGCCCAACGCATCGCCGAAAAAAACCTCGCCGATGTGGTTCTCCTCGATATCGTCAATGGTTTACCCCAGGGTATTGCCCTAGATTTGATGGAAGCTCAGGGCATAGAACTGCACGACAGCGAGATTATCGGCACTAATAACTACGAAGACACGGCAGGCTCGGATATTGTCGTGATTACGGCTGGATTAGCCAGAAAACCGGGCATGAGTCGCGATGATCTCATGAATGTCAATGCCAAAATTGTCGTCGAGGCCGCCACTAAATGCCTCAAGTATTCTCCGGAAGCCATTTTTATCGTCATCACCAATCCCCTTGATGTGATGACCTATCTAGTCTGGCAAGCAACCGGTTTACCCCCCCAAAGAGTGATGGGAATGGCGGGGGTCCTCGATTCTTCCCGTTTACAAACCTTTATCGCCATGGAATTGGGGGTTAGTACCGCCGACGTTCATGCCATGGTCTTGGGTGGTCACGGTGATTTAATGTTACCCCTACCCCGTTACTGTACCGTCAGTGGTGTGCCGATTACCGAATTAATGGACGAGATGACGATTAACCGTTTAGTGGAGAGAACTCGCAACGGTGGGGCTGAAATCGTCAAATTACTGCAAACTGGCGGCGCTTATTACGCCCCCGCTTCCTCTGCCTGTATCATGGTCGAGACGATATTGAGAAATCAATCCCGTTTACTGCCGGCGGCAGCCTATCTTAAAGGTGAATACGGTTTACAGGATGTCTATCTGGGGGTTCCCTGTCGCCTAGGCTGTCGGGGTGTGGAAAGTATTCTGGAAGTGCGTTTGACCGATGCTGAACGTCTGGATCTACACACTTCTGCTGCCTCAGTTCGTCAAAATGTTCATTTAGCCCTTGACAGTCTCAAGGTTTTGATGTAGTTAATACAACTCATATTTTAAGAGGGTACAGGGCAAAGAACCGTTATACAAGGGAGTGCGACGGGAAGAACGCAGACCGATTTGTTTGGTCAGTTCTTTGTTACCCGATAAAATATAGGCTGTCCAACCCTTAAACCTCTGTTTTAAGACATCACCGAAGGATTTATATAAGGCCCCTAATTCTTGGGTATTGCCCAATCTTTTGCCGTAAGGGGGATTACAGAGAATAATCCCTCGATCGCTCGCCGGTTCTAAGTCGGTGATGCTTTGCAAGCTAAAATTAATATGGTCCTGCACTTGACAAAAATAGGCATTATCCTCGGCCTGATGCAAAACCTCGTAATCGGCATCACTAGCATAAATTGGCGCATTTAGCCGAGATTTTTGTTTTTCTTTAGCTTCCTTAACCAAAGATTGCCATAAATCCGGTTGATAGTCTGGCCATTTCTGAAATCCGAACTGGGAACGAGATAAACCGGGGGCAATATTTAAAGCTTTTAACGTTGCTTCGATGACAATGGTTCCCGAACCACAGAAAGGGTCCAAAAGCGCCATATCGTCCTGCCATGCCGATAATTCTACCAAAGCAGCGGCGAGACTTTCTTTCAGAGGTGCGACTCCCATGGCCCGATGATACCCGCGACGATGCAAACTGTGGCCAGAACTATCTAAACTAAGCACACAGTGATTTTTCTCGATATGAGCGTTAATTTGCAGGTCGGGGTTTTCTGTATCCACAAAAGAACGGGGATTGCCCTGTTGACGCTGTTGGTCGATAATAGCGTTTTTGATGCTTAAGGCGGTGTAATGGGTGTGATTGAGGAGATCGTTCGTTCCCGTACATTGTACCGCTAAAGTTTCCTCACTGCTGAGATAATCGCGCCAATCAATGGCTTGAATGCCATCATACAGTTCCTTCCCATCCCCACAGGGAATTTCGGCAATGGGAACCAAAACTCGAAAAATAATTCTTGACCAAAGATTGACTCGATAGAGTAGGGCCAGATCTCCCTGAAAATGGACTCCGGTGAATACGGGTTTCACTTCTTTGGCCCCTAGGAATTCTAATTCCCTAGCGGCAATTTCTTCTAGTCCCCTAGCGGTGGTAGCAAAATAGGATCGAGTCATTTCAGTTATCAGTTATCAGTTATCAGTTATCAGTTTTCAGTTATCAGTTTTCAGTTATCAGTTATCAGTTATCAGTTATCAGTTATCAGTTATCAGTTATCAGTTATCAGTTATCAGTTATCAGTTATCAGATGTGAGTTATCAGATGTGAGTTATCAGATGTGAGTTATCAGATGTGAGTTATCAGTTATCAGTTTTCAGATGTGAGTTATCAGTTATCAGTTTTCAGTTATCAGTTATCAGTTATCAGTTTTCAGATGTGAGTTATCAGATGTGAGTTATCAGTTTTCACAGAAAGATTTGGCTCTTCGTTACTTGGTATGGTTCGATAGGGGGGCATAAATCGACTAAATCCTTATCTGGCGAGGGATTTAATTGATTAGTTCGCTCTAGATCGAAAATAATTGACAAAAATCGCTAAATGCCTTTCTATATAGGGGTTCCATCCCTTATAACCCCCATCCATTGCATAACACAAACCGAAGAGCCAAAGATTTTAATTTTCATCTTCTTGTAAATTCCTATCTGATTCCCTCAAGTCAGTTAAAATCGATTAATGCCACAGGATTTAGTGCATCGGAAAATTTTACCCAATCACGAGCATAATAATCCTCTTTTGTCAAGGCAGAAATGCTTAATAATTGTGTCGCTGTGGTCATTAGTTTTATCCTGACAAATGCTCAGACCGACTCTGTGGCTCTCTCCTCTCCCCTGAAGTCTTAACAAGTAATTGAGATGCACGGGCAGCTAATCTACTGAGAAACCCAAAAAATGCGTCTTTGATTAGGATCCCGTCGGGGACTTTGTTCCCCCATGACTTGCCGCGCTTGACTAGGATCGAAGCTGCGAGTAAATTGACCGCGCAATTGATTGACGCGTTCCTCCTTTTCTTGGGCTGCCAAACGCACTTCTTCCAGTTTTGCCTGTTGGATCTGTTGGTAAGGGAGCAAACGAGCGATCGCAAAAACTGCCGTGATGGAAATGGCGCTATAGGCAATAATTCGCAGCCAAATCTCGATAATTTGCCAATTTTGGGATTTATTGCCGCTTTTTGGCTTTTTTCTTGGTTTTTTGTTGGTTTGATTTCGATTAACTGTTCCTGCGGTCATAGATTTATGAGTATAAGTAAAATCGGTCAGAAAAGTGGCTAATTACTTTCAAGTTACATCCAATCACTGATAACTGGTAACTGATGACTGATCACTGAAAAAACCCCAATCGGTCTATCCTATAGCTAGGTCAGACGGGATCAGGGTTTATTGAAAGCGATTTTACTTATAAAGTTCCGTCGCTAGACGAAAAGCCAAAATCCCGGGGATTAAAGCAATTACCAGAGCGACCAAAACTTGAGTATCAGAAAGCATTGCTGATTATCTCCTCATAAAGATATTCATCCAATACTTTCCGACATCATCGGGGTCCTCTGCATCATTTCGTTACAAGACTTCATATCTCCCCACCCCGATGACGGTTATCTCCCCTAGAAAAGAAAGTTGTAAAAGCGTTAAGCTGAGGTATTGCCATGATTACATTTGTTTTTACCTGCGGCCTCAATGTTAGACTCGCTCCTTGATTCATCTCTAACCCTTAGTCTAAAAACCCCGTTAATTCTGTTGGTTCTCATTGCCCTAGAAGCGGTATTATCAGCAGATAACGCCATTGCTCTCGCTTCCATAGCACAGGGATTAGGAGATCATCAGCGTCAACGTCAGGCCTTGAATATTGGCTTAGTGTTCGCCTATATTCTCCGTATGATCTTGATTCTTACCGCCACCTGGGTGGTTAAATACTGGCAGTTTGAACTTTTGGGAGCAGTATATTTGCTCTGGTTAGTCTTTAATTACTTTGCCTCCCCTGAAGACAAGGATCACAGCCATCATAGTCTCCAGTTTCACTCTCTCTGGCAAGCTATCCCCCTAATTGCCGTTACTGATTTAGCTTTTTCCCTCGATAGTGTCACCACTTCCATCGCCGTGGCCGATGATACTTGGTTGATCCTGCTTGGTGGTACGATCGGAGTAGTTACCTTGCGCTTTATGGCGGGTTTATTTATTCGCTGGTTGGAAGAATACACCCACCTAGAAGATGCCGGTTTTGTCACCGTCGGTTTGGTGGGTTTAAGATTGCTGTTGCGGGTGATTAGTCCCGATTTTGTGCCGCCGGAATGGATTATGATTAGTTTAATTTCTATCCTCTTTGCTTGGGGTTTCTCAAAACGCAACGATCGAGAACCAATAGAGAGTGATACCATCCAATCTGATAAATTGCCTTGACACTCCCCACTCCCCACTTCTCAACCCCTCACCGACCACCGAAAAGAAAATCCCTAGAAGATCATGTCATCTTTACCGACTCCATCTGCTGATACCTTAGAAAATTCTACTCGATCGCCCTCTTGGAAAATTAAACTCCTCTACGATGGAGAATGTCCCCTCTGCTTGCGCGAGGTCAATTTTCTGCAAAAACGGGATGCTGGGAGAGGATTAGTTGCTTTTGTCGATATTGCCGCCGAAAACTATAATCCAGAGGAAAATGGCGGTATTTCCTTCGCGGCAGCCATGGGACGAATCCACGCTGTACTAGCCGATGGTACTATCCTCCAAAATGTGGAAGTGTTTCGCCAAGTCTATGATATTTTGGGCATCGGTTGGATTTATGCCGCTACCAAATGGCCGGTTATTGGGTTTCTAGTGGATATTATCTATGAAATTTGGGCTTCTTGGCGATTAACCTTAACCGGAAGACCGAATTTAAAAACAATCTTAGCAGAACGTCAAAAACGTCTGGAATGCAACTCATCAAATCGTTGTTCTCAGTCAGTTAAAATCTCCTAAAAAAATAGGGAGTATTTAGGGTTTGCGGCAAAAAGTTTTTCGGTGGTGGTAGGGTGTGGGGTGTGGGGTGTGGGGTTTTATCGATTTTCAGGTGGTCAACTACCTAATTTTCAGGGAAAAAGTACCTGAATTTTACCCCCGATCCCCGCAATGGCGGGCACTTTTTGAGGGGAAAAAAGTCTAAAGATATTATCCAACAAGGTTTTTAGATTTATTCAGCCAGCCCTATTTAACTCCCTAGTAGGGATATTCTGTTGGTGATCTAACTAGGGTTTGCGGCAAAAAGTTTTTCGTGGGGACAGGGTGTGGGGTGTGGGGTGTGGGGTGTAGGTTTTTACCGATTCTCATCTGGTCAATTACCTAATTTTCAGAGAAAAAGTACCTGAATTTTCCCCCCCTCACTCCCAGAACTGGTACTTTT
>NZ_JADBSZ010000193.1:0-8862 GCF_020246425.1 Microcystis sp. M079S1 | reverse complement strand
TCTGCTCTTTCTTCTTCTTTAAGAGCTTTTTGTAAGTTTTTCTTTTCTTCTAAGTCTAGGAAATCTTTGGCTGGCATAAGTAGGATTTTTCTCAAGTTACTATTTCTATTTTAGGTGGTTTAAGTGCGTTTTAGCTTACTGATTTTTTAAGAATCAATCAATCATCTATAACTCATGCAGGAATTGCTTACTGTCCCCAACAAAGTAAATCTATTGGTCAAATAATTCGAGGACTACTCTTAATCTGGGAAATTCTTGAACCAGAAGAAATGTATAATCACATAGAGTTTATATAGAACAGCATGAAAATGCCTGCCAAAGATATTTTCCATGATTGTGTAAAACACGCCCTAATCAAAGACGGCTGGACAATTACCCATGACCCCCTACGGATTCGTTTAGCAAGAGGTAAAAACCTGTTTGTTGATTTGGGAGCAGAAAGACTATTAGCCGCAGAAAAAGGAACAGAAAAAATAGCCATTGAAGTTAAGAGCTTTACTCGTCCCTCTGATATGAAAGACCGCCAAGAAGCAGTTGGTCAATTTGTCGTTTATACCCATCTTTTAAGGCGTTATTATCCCGAATATAAACTATTTTTGGCTGTTAGCGAAAACACCTGCAAAACAGTGTTTGAAGAAGAAGCAGGTCAAACCTTAATTGAAGATGGTATTATTCAGTTATTTAGTTTTGATCCCAACCAGGAGGTAATTGTAAGATGGCTTCCTTAATTGCCCAATATCGGCAAATTATTGAAAAAACATTCCAAGATTATGCCGACTTCCTCGACACAGATCGCCAAATCCAAATCGAATTAGTCCTAGATCAAACCCGCGATCGCTATTTATTGGTTGAAACAGGTTGGCAAAATGGTTATCGAATCTACGGAACCCTATTACATATTGATATTATTGATCAAAAAATTTGGATTCAACACGACGGAACTGAGGATGGTATTGCCGATGAATTAGTAGCTGCGGGAATCCCTCAAAACCAGATTATTTTAGCCTTTAAATCCCCTGAAATTAGACCCTATACAGGCTTTGCTGTCGCTTAACGTTCAAATATGATGGACAATTCTCAAGACCGCAATCGCGCTCTCAACTATTGCCAACAAGCCCTTAAATTCCCCCAGGAGCTAGGCATTCCCCTAATAAAAGACGGAGAGGAACTCCTCGTAAAAATTCAGGTTACATTAGAAGGAAATTAGAAACCCTTGATCAGCTAAGTAGGGAGGCACAATTATTTGTAGGATGGGTTAGCGGTAGCGTAACATGAGCAGGCGTTGGGTTTCATGCTTCAACCCAACCTACGTTCATCTTATATTTAATTCCACCCACCCACTTATACCAACCATGAAAATTAAAGCAATTCTCAAAATTTAACTTTTTATCCAAATAGGAGAAATTCCATGAGTACCACCATCAATCTTAAAATTACGTTTGAATCTCTAACCGAAGCCATTAAATCCCTTGACTTAACGCAAAAACAACAATTATTAGAAATACTAGAACAACAAATTTTTCAAGCAGAAGAGGCTTCCTATCAAGACGACGAGGAAACCCCTAGCAGAACTTCAGCAAGTTCGGGATGAATATCAATCAGGCGACTATGTGACCCTTGAACAATACTTGAGCAAGGATTAAATCATAATGGGTTATAGTATTCAAATCTCTAAATCTGTACAAAAACAGATTGATGACTTACCCAATGCTATGAAAGGTCGTATTCTTGAAAAAATTAAGGGTTTGGAAATAGAACCCTGTCCTTCTGGCATTGTTAAATTAAAAAATTCTGAACAGGAATACCGTCTCCGTATCGGTGATTATCGAGTGCGTTATGAAATTGATGATGCTCCCACAGACAATACTCATCTTGCAATGTAAACATCGCAGAGAAGTCTATCGCCAATAATTTAGAAACATTGCGCTACTTCAAATCCGAATTGGTGTTTCTCGCTGAAATCGCCCACAAAACCAATCGCCCTGAACTTGCCCTCAGCTATTGCCAACAAGTGCTTAAATTATGACAAAAATTGGTAATTTTATTGTTTAAAGATTGTAAAAAAATTTTTGAATAAATTCATAATAAATTAGACAAAAATAAAGTAAATTATCAGCTAAAAAATTAAAAGTTAACTCAATAAAGCTATGATAAAACTAACTTTAAACGCAGCCCAAAGTCAACTCCCTGAACTCCTTAAAGCCGCCGCAGAAGACCAAGAAATTATTATTCAAAATAATGAAGGTCAAGACTTTCAACTCATTTCTATCTCTCCCAGCCTTAAGCGTCCTCAATATGGAGGCGCAAAAGGAATAGTCAAAATGCTTGACAGTTTTGATAATCCCATTGAAGACTTTGAGGACTATATGCCATGAAAATTTTAAGGGATAACCACGCCTTTTTATGGTTTATCGAAGGTGATGATAATCTAAGTGATTCTGCTCGTTATTTTATCGAAAATAGTCAATATCAAAAGTGATTAAGTATCGCTAGTCTTTGGGAAATGTCCATCAAAGCCAGTCTTAACAGATTAGAGTTGAAGACAAATTTCCCAGATTTAATTCAAAATTATGTTTATGGTAACGGCTTTGATATACTATCTATTAATGCTGAACATCTCGAACAACTCAAAACACTCCTTTATTACCATAAAGATCCTTTTGATAGCCTAATAATCGCTCAAAGCTTAACTGAAAATATTCCGATTCTCACTAAGGATGAGTTGTTTAAGCGATATACTGAAAATTTATTGTGGTAAACCTGAAAAGAAGAAACTTTAGCAAATTAATCACAAAAACTAACAGGCAAACTTTAAACCCTATTGATTTTCCATGCAAAACCAAATTAACCTAACCATTGAACGATTTAAGGAAAACGGACAAGATTACTATGTCGCCACCAGTCACGATATACAAGGACTTATCGCTGAAGCTGATACAATAGATGCCGTCATTGATATTGCCAAAGACTTAATTCCCATCCTATTAGAATTGGAAACAAAAGATCAGCTTGTGATCACCATTTAACACAAATTATAGATAATCTTAAATTCGCAATGCCAGAAATTAGTCGTTTTTTAGGAATTATTATCATTATGTACTATAACAACAATACACCTGCTCATTTTCATGTTCGTTATAATCAACAAAAGGCGATTATTGACATTAAAAATCTCACTATTTTACAAGGTCAATTATCTCCGAGGATTCTTGGTTTAGTAATTGAATGGGCTGCTATTCATCAACAAGAATTAAAGGAAAATTGGCAACTTGCTAGACTTAATGAACCTTTACAACCAATCCTCCCATTAGAATAAACCATGCTAAAAGATATTATTGAAGTGAAACCTCTAAATAATTATCAACTTTATCTTAAGTTTGAAGATGATCAAGAGGGGATTATTAATCTTGAAGAAATTATCGAGTTTGTTGGCATTTTTCAACCGCTCAAAGACTTAGATTTTTTTAAAACGGTCAAAATTAACCCTGATTGGGGAACAATTTATTGGGAAAATGGGGCTGATTTAGACCCTGATGTTCTTTATTCTCTCATCACGAATCAATCTCTTAACGACTTAGAAAAAGATGACTTACAACTTATTTAAAGTACAGGAATTTTAAGCCATGAAAATCACCTACTTTCAAGATACGGACACTCTATATTTAGGGTTTGCTGAAAAAGTTTTTCGTGGGGGCAGGGTGTGGGGTGTGGGGTGTGGGGTTTTACCGATTTTGAGGGGGTCAATTACCTAATTTTCAGGGAAAAAGTACCTGAATTTTCCCCCCGATCACTCCCATATCCGGTACTTTTTGATTGACAAAAAGTCTAAAAGTCTTATCCAGCAAGGTTTTTAGATTTATTCAGCAAGCCCTATTTAGAGTTCAATAACAATCCTATTGTCGAGACTCAAGAAATCAATGAAAATACCTTGGTCGATCTTGATAAGCAGGGGAATATTTGTGCGATCACCTTGGAACACACCAAAAGCTTAACGGATATGAATGCTTTTTCCCTCGAAACTATTGTCGCACCTCAATTAGCTTCAAGTTGAGAAGATTTGTCATAACGAAATTATTTTGCAAAAACTCAGGAGAATGTAGTAAAATTGAGTGAATAACCCTTTTGGTAGATGAACCTCAGCTTTTGTCAAATTTCAACTAAACCACATCCATTTTGGAAACTGTAGTTTTTTTAGAGACATCTCAGAAACAAGTCCCCCTTTTTAAGGGGGATATAGGGGGATCGCCTTGCGCAATCAAAAAACTATGGGTTTCAAGTTAGACGGGGTTTATTTAATTTATTCAATAAATATCAACAAATTATCAGGATTATCAATGGCAACAACTTTAATCAATCACATTGAAATTACCCCAGAAACCTGTAGCGGTAAACCGCGCATCGCAGGTCATCGTATCAAAGTCCAAGATGTCGTTATTTGGCACGAACGCATGGGAATGTCACCCGATGAAATTGTTGATCATTATCCCAGCATTACCCTAGCCGATATTTACGCCGCCCTTTCATACTATGCCAATTCAAAAATGAAACGCATCAACCTCAAGAGTTGACAAAGAAAGTACCGAGGTTTTCACCTAACACTGTCTACTTAAAACTACAATCTGATAACTGTTCACTGATAACTGAATATATGCAGTATCGTCGTTTCGGTCGCACTAATCTACAAATGCCAGTGTTTTCCTGTGGGGGAATGCGCTATCAATTTCAGTGGCAGGATGTGCCGATGTCGCAAATTCCCGACGAGAATCAAGGCAATTTAGAGGCAATTATCAATAAATCTCTGGAAGTGGGGATTAATCACATCGAAACCGCTAGGGGTTACGGCACTTCCGAGATGCAATTGGGCAAAATTTTGCCGCAACTACCGAGGGAAAAGATTATCGTGCAGACGAAAGTTTCTCCTAGTCAAGATGTGCGGGAATTTCGCCGTAAATTTGAGCAATCCCTGCAATTTTTACGGTTAGATTATGTGGATTTGTTGGGCATCCATGGCATCAACACCGAGGAAATTCTCGATGATACTATGGCCGAGGGCGGTTGTTGGCAAGAGGCGAAAAAATTACAGCAACAGGGAAAAGTTCGTTTTATCGGTTTCTCCACCCATGCACCAACTGATGTAATTGTCAAGACCATTGCAACAAATTGTTACGATTACCTCAATTTGCACTGGTACTATATTTTTCAGAATAACTGGCCAGCGATAGAAGCGGCAAAACAGCACGATATGGGCGTTTTTATCATTAGTCCCTCCGATAAGGGCGGCCATCTCTACAATCCTCCCCCTAAGCTCGTCGCTCTCTGTTCTCCTCTCAGTCCGATGGTTTTTAATGACCTATTCTGTCTCAGTCATCCGGCCGTCCATACCCTTAGTATCGGTGCTGCGCGAGCCAGAGATTTTGATGAACACCTGAAAACTTTACCCTTACTCGATCGCCCCGAGGAGATTTTACCGGCAATTATCGAGAGATTGCAAGGGGAGATGATCAACTGTTTAGGCGATAATTGGGTGAAAACTTGGTCCGTGGGTTTACCTAGCTGGGAAAATACCCCCAATCACATCAATATTCCTTCTATCCTCTGGTTACACAATCTCGCTATCGCCTACGATATGATTGACTTTGCGAGGGCCAGATACAATCTCTTGGGGAATGGGGGTCACTGGTTCCCCGGTCAACAGGCAAAAGAGGTGGAAAAACTCGATTTAACTGCCTGTTTAGCCGCTAGTCCCCACGCTAATAAAATTCCTTATCTTCTCGCCGAAACTCATCGATTATTGTCGGGAGAGACGGTACAACGCTTAAGCAGTAGTTAATTAAAATTCGATGCCGGGTTGCGCTTTCACTCCCTGTTGACGAAAGGGATGTTTAATTAACTTCATTTCCGTGACTAAATCCGCTATCTCGATTAATTCGGGTAAAGCTCCTCTACCAGTGAGAATAACGTGACAATTAGCGGTTTTTCGGGCTAAACCAGCGATAACTTCCTGAATATCCAGATAACCGAATTTAAGGGCGATATTGATCTCATCGAGTAAAATTAATTTATATTGGGGATTTTCGAGAAAAGTTAGGGCTTTTTGCCATGCTTCTTGGGCTTTCTCTATATCTCTTTCTCTATCTTGAGTTTCCCAGGTGAAACCTTCCCCCATAGCATAAAACTCGATTTGTTCCCCCCAAGCGCTAAAAATCTTCTGTTCGGCAGGTTCCCAAGCACCTTTGATGAATTGTACCACCGCCACTTTGTAACCATGACCGAGGGAACGTAAAACCATACCGAGGGCTGCCGTGGTTTTTCCCTTACCATCGCCGGTATTAACGATAATTAAACCTTTTTCAGCGATTTTTTCGGCTAAACGTTCCTCTTGGATGACCTTGCGGCGCTGCATTTTTTCTTTGTATTGTTCGGGAGTGAGTTGCATTCGGGTCTGTCCAGTCAAATCAAGATAATTGTAACTCAAGGGGTTATTGATCGCTATCTGAAGATTTTGACCGGCTAAATTGTCTCAGGATTGATGCCTAATTCTCGTAATTTTGCCGCTAATCTTTCCTTGGCTTGTTGTTCTTGTTCTTTTTCTAAAAGAGCCTGTTCTTTTTCTAAAAGAGCCTGTTCTTTTGCCTGTCGTTCCTGTTCCTTTTCTAAAAGAGCCTGTTCCTTTTCTAAAAGAATCTGTTCCTTTGCTTGTCTTTGCTGTAATTCAGCTTCTTGGGGAGTGGGAACCAATTGACCACCGGCGGTAAAATAACGCAGTTTACGGTCAAATATGCCTAAATATAATCCTAACTGTTCACTCCATAGATAACCCCAGTCATTGGGAGAAATAGCTTGATATTGTCCCTCAAGTATCGTAAATCCTTGGAATTCTAAGGTATTAGGATCGAACCAAAAATAATTAGGAGTGCGAAAAGTATTTTGGTAGAGAATTTTCTTATTATTGCGGTCAATATTGGCCGTAGAATCGGAAAGAATCTCCACGATCACATTGGGATATTTACCCTGTTCTCACCAAACCACCCAACTTTTGCGGGGACGTTTTTCTGTATCTAAAACCACAAAAAAATCTGGCCCACAGAAATCGCGCTTTTTCAGTTGTTCTTCGTTATAGTAGATAGTCAGATTACCGGAAGCGTAGTAATCGTTTTTCTCTTGCCATAATAATTCTAGACAACTGAGAAGAATTATGATCTGTTGCAGGTGTAAATCACTTTCCAAGGGTGGTTCATCACTCCATAAATCGGTGGGGGGACAGGTAACTTCTGGTAAAATGTCGAGAGTTGTCATAGTTTTTCCCCTAGCTGGGACATTTATCTAATTATAACAGCTATGAGAAATTATCAATTATGAATGTAGTAGTAGTAGGGTGCGCCCTTCAATAGCGTAACGCACCAAATAAATTAATGATAGATAGGTGCGTTACGACGGATGGTTAGATTCAAGTTTAAGCAAAGATTGTCGCCTTCTAACGCACCCTACATTCTACATTATTTAATCCTAATTGCTCCAGTGGTGCGTTACGACGGATGGTTAGATTCAAGTTTAAGCAAAGATTGTCGCCTTCTAACGCACCCTACATTCTACTGCTACGCTAAAGGGCGGGGAACCTTAAACCCAAGTTTTCGGTAAGGCGATTGCATCTCAAAATTCAGTTTATGTAAAGGCGATCTCGTTTTAGATTTTTAGCTCATGTAAAGGCGGCCGCGTTCCATATTTTCAGAGTTTGCGTCAAGGCGATCACACTAGAAAAAAGCCAAAGGCATGGTAAGCTAAACGGCTTTTACTTCGGATCACCGATATAGACTCCAAAAGGGTTATAGCTGTTGGATCATGCAGGTTAAGCGCCGTTTAGCTTATTCCGTCAACCCCGTTAAGCTTTTTTCACGAAAATAACGTCTTTTTCGACCTTGACTTGATAGGTGGTTAGATTGCGTTTTGGGGGTTTATTCGTGACGACCCCAGTGGCGATAAATTTTCCCGGATGGCAGGGACAAGCTAAAATCTGTGCGCCAGTATCCCATTTCACCGTACAGCCTTCATGGGTACAAGTCGGGTTTACTGCACTGATCTTTTTCGCCTTTTTCTCCCAGATCAGGAGCAAGGAGCCGACGGGGGATTTTTTATCCAGAAAACTGCCTTTGGCTTCCAATTCTTTGAGGGTAATGCCCGTCACTTTCACAAAGCCATCCGCCGCTTGGGCCGGGGTCATCTCTTGGTCGGTAGCCGTCGCTAGGATTTCTGGGGCGCAAGCCATGGCTCCGCCAACACCAACGAGGGCAACAAATTCACGACGATTCATGGGATTAGGTTTTTTCCAACAGCAACGTTAACTTTCACTGTACCGTAGAAGCTCTTTCCATTCAATTAATTTCTAAGTGCGAGTAGAGAGGGTCTGTAAGCAAACGCCTGACCAGGATTAGGGTTCAGAAGCTAGTTGCGACCAATAATTAATTTTTGATGGTTCAAAAATGGCAAAAATAAGGATTAAATGGCATAAAATATGTAAATAGACTATTTAGTTAATTATTATTCATTCTTAATTCTACTGACTCCTGACGACCGACTCCTGACTCCTAACCCTAACAACAATTTTTGATTTTTACAAGACTCCTAATGAATCCCCTCGTCAATTATTTTCGCAACCTGCAAGAAATCCACTCCTCCCAAGCAGCGGTAAAAGAAACCTCCTACTACGGCACTCTTGAAACTCTCCTTAACGAAATCGGTAAAACCCTAAAACCGCGAGTCCGCTGCATTATCAACCTCAGAAATCAGGGTGCGGGATTGCCGGACGGGGGACTTTTTAACGTCGATCAATTCCCCAAAAATCAAGAATTAGAACCTTTTACGGCG
>NZ_JADBSZ010000192.1:0-2630 GCF_020246425.1 Microcystis sp. M079S1 | reverse complement strand
CTAAATCCTTATCTGGCAAGAGATTTAATTGATTAGTTCGCTCTAGATCAAAAAAATTGACAAAAATCGCCAAATGCCTTTCTATATAAGGGGTCCATCCCTTATAACCCCGTCCATTGCATAAGACAAACCGAAGAGCCATAATTTTTAACGCCTACCTACTTATCTCCCATTAACCTGAAGAGTAATTATCTAAAATCCTTATTCATCCCCTAAATAAGCTTCAATCACCGCAGGATTCTCCCTGACTGTGGCTGGATCTCCCAAAGCGATTAACTTACCGAAATCTAACACGGCAATGCGATCACATAATCCCATCACTAAAGGCACATGATGTTCGATTAACAGGACAGTTAGAGCTAACTTATCACGAATTTGTCGAATTAGCTGACTTAATGACCCCTTTTCGCTGGGATTCATCCCAGCTGCCGGTTCATCGAGGAGTAATAACTGGGGTTGCAAAGCTAAAGCGCGGGCAATTTCCAAACGTCTTTGATCACCATAGGCTAAATTACAGGCTTTCCGATTGCTTTGGTCGGTTAATCCGACTAAATCTAATAATTCCCCCGCTCTTTTATAGGTTTTTTCCTCCTCCCTTCTCGAAACTGGTAAACCGAAAATTCCCGTCCAGAGATTGGAGCCATTGTGAATGTGACCAGCGATCGCAACATTTTCTAAAGCCGATAATTCACCAAATAAGCGCAAATTCTGGAAAGTACGGGCAATTCCTGCCTTAGCGATCTGGTGAGGACGATAATTCGCCAGACTGTCGCCTTGATAAATTAAATCACCACTCGATAGGGGAATTAAACCGGTGATCAGATTAAATAAAGTCGTTTTTCCCGCCCCATTGGGTCCAATTAAGCCAAAAATCTCGTTTTTTTGTACCTGAAAGGAAACCCCATCGACAGCGACTAATCCCCCAAATCGACGGGTGGCTCCCCGCACTTCTAATAAATTTGCTGGCATCCTTGTTAATAGATTAAATTAGTCGATTTTACTCGCTCAAGACGATGGCAAGTAAGCATTGCACCGGCCAAAAAAAGATATTTCTCAGGAGATTTACCCTGAAAGAATCAGTTTTAAAGATTTATCGGGCAATTATTTTGATTAGGAAATATTTTACACAATCCCGACCAGATAAGCAAAACGGCTCACCACTACTAGCGAATCACTACCCATAACGAAAAACTGCCATAATTGCAGAAATGTCCTCATCTAGCCAAAAGGCGATCGCTATTGATGAAAAATGACGCTAAAATTATCGATCTCGTCATCCGGCTGTTTTTTCTCGGCCTGTTGTTATTTGCTGGGTTCACCCTGCTGCGTCCCTTCCTAACCATGATCCTCTGGGGAGCAATTCTAGCGATCGCTTGGTATCCGATCTTTCTCTGGTTAAAAAAGTTACTCGCTGGCCGGGCGAAACTGGCCGCAGTTCTCCTCACCCTACTTTGTCTCGGGATTATTATCGGTCCGGTGAGTGGCATTGCAGCGGTTCTGGCGGGTAATCTGCGAACGATGGCCGAATATATCGATACCGGTGCGGTGCTGATTCCCCCTCCCCCCGCCGATGTGGCCACCTGGCCGCTGATCGGCGAAAGGGTTGCCGGTCTCTGGCAGCAGGCATCCGATAACACGGGTCAATTTCTTCAACGCTTCGAGCCACAATTAAAAGAACTGGGGAAAATCTCCCTTTCTCTGGCCACCAGTACCGGTCTGACGGTGCTGAAATTTATCGCCTCGATTCTGATTGCGGCGGCCCTCACCCTCTCCGCTAAAAATCTGACTCACCTGATGAACCAGTTAGCGGAAAAGATTGCCCCGGGTCGAGGAATCGCGCTGGCCAGTCTTACCGCCTCCACCGTCCGCAATGTTAGCCGCGGTATTATTGGCGTTGCCATTATCCAGAGTCTTTTGATCGGCATCGGTTTAGTAACGGTGGGAACGCCTGCGGCCGGTTTATTAACTCTCCTCACCCTAATTTTGGGCATTCTCCAAATTGGCCCCGGTTTGATTGTCTTGGGGGCGCTCATTCACGCTTGGGTAACACTACCCTATTCCACCGCCCTATTATTTACAATCTGGATGATTCCCGCCACCTTGGTGGATAATTTCCTCAAACCGATCTTAATGGGGCGCGGCTTGCCCATTCCCATGGTGGTGATTCTGCTGGGGGTGTTCGGGGGAGTGATCGCCTACGGGATTATCGGTTTGTTCGTCGGGCCGGTTCTGCTCGGTCTCTGCTACGAGTTAGTCAGGGCTTGGATTGGCGAGGATAGCCCCGAACCAGTGGTAAATAGCCATGATCAGCCAATCTAAGGGCGGATATGTCTAATTTTTACCTTGAAAAGGCTCACCGGTTTGGTAGTTGTAATCAGCGTCTGGGATTAGCTTGGGCGATTATGCAGAAACTGAATAAAATACGAAAATATCTCCTACACAAATAATCTTTCAGTCACTGGCCTGTAATTGCTAATCTTTGCTTCTATGGCTCTTCGGGACTTGGTATGGTTCGATAGGGGGGCATAAATCGACTCAATCCTTATCTGGCAAGAGATTTAATTGATTAGTTCGCTCCAGATCGCCAACAATTGACAAAAATTGCGGCAATGTCTGTCTCTATAAAGGTT
>NZ_JADBSZ010000191.1:0-7396 GCF_020246425.1 Microcystis sp. M079S1 | reverse complement strand
ATCGAGAATTTGAAAATAAAGAAGAACTGGAAAAAGTAGTCAATCAGCTTTTAAATGAAGGGGGATTGATTATTAAATGGAGTAGAAAACTTAAAAATAAGGGTAATGCTGTCAATGTAACTTAAATGCGTAAAAGCTTACTACCATTTCGACGACGAGTTAAAATAGCTACCTCAAAATCCCAATCCTTTTCGGTTTCAATGAGTCCGATAGCGGGCAATTTTTCTCGAATCACTTCCCAAGGCTGGCGGTTAGCATCATAATGAAGTTTGGTATCATTATTCGCTACTTGAATACGCACTTTCGTCTGAGGAAGAGTTTGAGCCATCGCCATTGCTACTAACTCATCAGCACCCCAAGTAATTGGCTTTTTCAGAGTAGATAAATGGTATTTTTCCAGAAGTTGATAAAGTCTTTCTTGGATTTTATTGCGAACTTTTATAGCGACTGAACTAGGGGAATCTCCCATAGCACAAACAAGAGCAGAGATAGACAAATGGCTTGCTTGTAAAAGGCGAATTGACTGTTCAATACGCCACAATTCTTTTTCATGTCTTGGTACTAGGCTGTCAGAGGTAGAGTTACCAACACCCACAAAAGATTGAATAAGAACTGCTTTATCAAATTTAGAAAGAGTAGCAAGATAGTCTTCAGGATATTGGACTAAACGCTCGGCAATAATAAACGCTGTATCCTTAACAGAAAGTAAGGCATTGAGTTGTCTGACAAGACTATCTACTTGTCTTCTCGGTCCCAAAATATAAGCTGGATAAATGCGTTCTGAACGTCCGTCTAATCCATTTAAAGGAAAAATCCCCAGTCCCGCTTTATCTTGTTCTGTTGGTCGATGATACACCTTAAATTGAGACTGCTTAATATCTTGTAATATCTTGGCCACAGGGTCATTACTTTTAATTTCGACATGGGGAATATAAGCGAACCATTTCGCTATCTCATTAACAGGGTTTGTCAGTTCTAATTCCCAGTGGTTATTGGCTGCAGATTTGTAATCATTAATCTCAAGTTCATCTTCAGCTATCAAGGAAAATTTTTGAGTAGGGTCAGTAATCTGACTGCTATCTAGGGTAGATTGTTTGATAACAGTATTGACTAGAGCTTTCAGTTTTTGAGTAGTCATCATTTTTGCTCCTTTTTTGCCTGATTCTGGACAGGTTAATTCAACAACGGCAGACGGTTCACAAAAGTTAAGTAAAAAGTTATTCTTTTGGATTGTCATCATCATCAGGATTATTAATAAAGCCTGAAAGAATGGGAAATAATCTCCTCACACTTGATGCTTTTCATTGAATAAAAAGTCAAACAATGACCGTATTATTGGGAATAAAAGCAATTAAATCACTTAAAGACCCATTGAAGCGGTTGACATCCTCTCTTGACTCTAAAATTCCGGGGATTTCAGCGTGATCGCTATATTGCCAAAATGTCCAACGATCCCATTCATTAGGAATTAAGGGTTGTGGATTGGGGGTATAATGAGCGACCCACAAAGGATAACCAGAAAAATCTCTGACTCCTCTCATCCAACCATTCCAAAAGCCGTAACTGGTATAAATAATCGGTTTACGATTAATTTCCGATTCGATGACATCAATCCACTTTTTAACCCGTTGGACTCGCTCAGGTTTGCTCAAAGAATTCCATTGTTGCTCCACTGAGGCAGGGTAATGTTCTAAATCAATAACGGGTGGTAAATCATTTACCCCGATGGGATCAACACTATTAACGTAATCCAGAAAGTGTTTAGCCTGTGCTTTGGCATCGATTGTCGGTCGGAAAAAATGATAAGCTCCCCGAATTATACCAACGCCCTCCATTTGTCGCCAATTACGGGGAAAAGTTGCGGCTTTCCACGTTTCTCCTTCCGTTGCTTTGGCAAAGGCAAAGGTGTAACCTGCTTGTTTCACTCGAATCCAGTCAACTGTTCCATCGAAATCCGACACATCCAGCCCTTGTTGAAAGCCCGGTTTTTCTATAATTAATTCAAGACCAACACTATTAACGGTGTTACCATTTTGATCTAAGCCAATTATCTGAATCTGTCTTCGTCCTACACCTGTAAATGCAGGATAAGTGAGCGTCCACTCTCCTGATTCCACATTAACACTACCTAAGTGCCACTGTTCGGCAAAAATCTCAACTCGAACAGTTTCATTGTCTGCTTTTCCTTTGAAGGTAACAGGCGTGCCGCATGAAAAAGCATCTCCATTTTTTGGACTGGTGACTTGTAAACTCATAGGTTTTGCCTCCAAATGATAAAAGTCGAGAGTTAGTCATAGAATAATTCTCCTAAGTTGAACAACAATTAGTTGCCGCAAAAAAGCAATTAAGCGAATCATTCTCTTGAGAACAATTTCTCGTTTTATAGCTGGCTGAATTTCTTGAATTGTGATACTTTCATGGCAAATCCTCCTAATTAGGTCAGATTATGAGTGTTTATGTAAGTAAAGTGAAGGCGACATTTTTGAGGCAGAAAGGTGCTAAACAGAGACTGTTTCTTGCTTTCTGAAAGTGCCAAGCTCTTTCTCAAGCATCATTTTAACTTCGGGAATAGCGGGTTTATAAGGTGGATTAACATTCAGGTCAGTCCAGCGATTTTTAACACTTTCATGCAAATTGCTAACATCCCCTTCAAACTGGCGAGGTGCTGTTCCCGCTATATTAAACTGCCATTTTGGCGTATTATCAAAATACGCACTAGAATTGGGATGAACTCCATGTTGAACATAACTTTTATCTAAGGCCAAACCCAAGGCTTCGACTTGTTCCATCATCCACAATAAAGCCCCATCGGATAGGCCAGATTCTTCCTGAGAACCTCCACCAACACAACCATGACCCCCCGGAAACCAAACCTGAACCACTTGTTCTTTTTGTTGTCTGATCTGGGTAGAATGGGGATGCATTAGCGTTACATCGAAAACCTTACGAATTTCATCAATGGCAACTGCATGAAACGCCTTTTCAATTGTAGGATTGATGGTCGAATCATAAAAGCGATAACGTTCGTTGAACTTTTCATCTAAGTGCAGAGAATGAACGATATCGGGGATACCTAAAGAAGCAACCGTATCCCAACAGCATAAGGCTTTAATGGGAACTCGTCGTCCATACTGATTACGGAAATCAATGGCATTTTTACCGTTAGGTGCGTTATCTGGTTCTTGTTTTTCTCGGTAAATTTCGTAGGCTTTGGGGATTTGTCGGATAAATTCCCGATACAACAAACCACAATTATAAATTAACCCAGCTAAACAGCGTACAGTGTAAGCTCCCCGACTAAACCCAAAGAGATAAATTTCATCTTCAGGTTGATAGTTTAAGCACAGAAAACGATAGGCATCCTCAATCTTATGATCCATGCCAATGCCTAAAGCGCCTCCACCAATTTTAATTAAAGTATCAGTCACCTCGGTATTAGTTTGTTTTGTCCCAATGCCTTCGTCATAATAGATGATTTGACGGATAGGGTTGCCCTTAGTATCATCAAGTGGCGTGATAGCTTGTGCCATTTTGACAACATTGGTAGGATAACCTTGTCCTAAATCTTGCCAAGTTCCATCACAACAAACAATAAGACGGCTTTTCATAGCGATGAACCTCCTAGGTTTATTAAAGCTTGCCAGTTTACGGAATATTTGAGGATTCTAGTGAATCATTACTCAAAATTATCGAGATTTTCCTTTAGGTAAAAGTCATGCAAGACTCAACCGAGACAAAGGACGTTTTAACCCTGTTCGGAAGTGAAATAGATGAGTTAGATAGCTGGCGTGACTGGGTAAAATTAGGTGCGGTACTTATACTTACTACTCTAGATCGTCTATCAGAATTTACTGCCCTAAAGACGGCAAATTAACATATTTCTTTAGGTTTCTGTATATAAGTTTACAGAATATTGTTCGGCTATTTATTAATAAAAAAAGTTGAGTTTGATTGAAAACCATCCTAACACTTTAGCTCGCCAATCTGAACTTTAGCCGATTCTCGATCGCAATTTTAGGCCACCCTAGCACTTCGCTCTTTTCCCACAAGGATTTTTACCGAGAAAAATGATCTGTCTGCCTGAGAACAGGCTATAGTGATCATCAAACCCTCAGTGAAAAACTTCCCGTGTCTTCAGTATTCCGCCTTCCTCCCTATTTTTCCCCCGCTCTGCAGCGTCGAGTCATCAAAACTCTCGCAGCAAAAAAAACCCGTCAATTCTTGACATGGGCGGCAGCTTGTGCTAGTTTTTTGATCCTCTGGGCGTGGAATTGGCAGTTAGTTTTGGCCACTTTAACCGGGGTGGGGGCGATGATTGGAGTTTACCATCTCCAGGGTCAAAACTGGCGATCGCTGTGGCTGTGGGGGCGTGCTTTTTTCAGCGCCGATAGCGGTAAGTTAACTTTAGCGGTAGTCTGTGGCGGTTTAGGCAGTTTAGCCACCTATCTCGCTGTCGCAATTTGGACCTATGCCGAAAATCGCTGGTTGGCCCTAGCCTCAATTTTGCAAGGATTTGGCACGGTTTTGACTTTAATCCTGCTAGGATGGCATTTTCTCGACCATCGCGGTCAAAATGAGTCAAAAAACTTCGATCGCTGGTTAGAAAAATTAACAGTCAATGATCCCTTAATGCGCTTAATGGCAGTCCGACGTTTAAGTGAAATGCAACTTTCCCCCAGTCGTCGAGAACAATGCCAAGAATACTTCCGTTATCTTCTCTCGCGAGAAACCGATGCACAAGTGCGATCGGCTTTACTCGATAATTTTTCCGGCAAAGAAGCAATCAAACCGCAACCTTTACAAATACCACTACAGGTGAAAAAATCCCTCTTGAAATATGATTAAAAAGCTCTCTGCTATTAGCAATCAGCCCTCAACTAAAGCTGACTGCTAGACGCTAAAGACGATATTTTTTTCACACCAAAGTTAACTCGCGCTCCTCGATATTTTGGAACATCAGTGTACTCAGATAACGTTCCCCGAAACTAGGCTGAATCACCACAATTAATTTACCCTCATTTTCCCGTCGTTGGGCTAGTTGAATTGCGGCACAAAGATTGGCACCGGAAGAAATCCCCGAAAGCAAACCCTCTTCTTTTGCCAGACGACGACCAAATTGAAAAGCTTCCTCATCACTGACAGTAATTACCTCATCAATCAGATCTGTGCGTAAAACTTCCGGAATAAAACCCGCACCGATACCTTGAATTTTATGAGGACCGGGATTACCCCCAGAAATCACCGGACTATTGAAAGGTTCCACCGCGACTACTTGAAAACTAGGTTTACGGGATTTAATCACTTCAGCGACTCCCGTAATCGTGCCTCCAGTACCCACACCCGCAACAATAAAATCTACCTGTCCCTCCGTATCTTGCCAAATTTCCTCAGCAGTGGTGAGACGGTGAATTTCCGGGTTAGAAGGGTTGCGAAATTGTTGCAACATATAAGCGCCGGGGATACTATCGACGATTTGCTGCGCGCGTAAAATTGCCCCTTTCATGCCTTGGGAACCGGGGGTAAGTTCTAGGGTAGCACCGTAGGCTTTTAACATCGCCCGGCGCTCTAAACTCATCGTTTCCGGCATAGTTAAAATTAAGCGATAACCCTTAGCTGCCGCAGTCATCGCTAGAGCAATTCCCGTATTGCCAGAGGTGGGTTCCACTAAAACCGTGGTTTCTGGATTGATTAAACCCGCTTTTTCGGCACTATTAATCATGTGAGTGCCAATGCGGTCTTTGACGGAAGCAGCGGGATTCATCCCTTCTAATTTCATCACAATTCGGCCAAGACAGCCCTCCGCTTGGGGAATCCGATTCAATTGTACTAAAGGTGTGCGGCCAACCAATTCGGTGACATCGTGAGCGATACGCATGATATTTTCTCAGTCTAGGTGATTCGTGTGCTTATTTATAGCGTTGACATACTCCCCCGCATGAACGACGAGGGATTCTTATTCATAGTTCATAGAAATCCACTTGTTATCTCTGGTTTCCCTTCAATAGTAGAGGCGGTTTTCTCCCCATGCTTTCGGTCTTCCGACCCAGATTCCCAATGCCCTTGGGTACTGTTTTGCCATTCCATCCCGAGAACTTCCATTCCTCTTTTAAGAATATTTAAAGCCGCATTTGTATCACGACAGATTTTAATTCCACAGTGAGGACAAGAGTGAGTTCTAGTGCTTAGTGACTTTTTCACCCGATGACCACAATTAGAGCAATCTTGGGAAGTGTAGTTGGGTGCAACCGCAACTATTGCTTTATCCCAAATTTTGCCATAGTAGTCTAGCCATTGAGTGAATTGATACCAACCTGCATCAGAAATAGACTTAGCCAAGTTATGATTCTTGACCAGATTCGACACTTTTAAAGCCTCATACACCACAACATCGTTAGATGCCACTACGTTTCGGGCTAACTTAATCGCCCAATCTTTCCGCTGGCGTTGAACTTTCAGGTGGAGTTTACCCAGTCTTTTTCTGGTTCGATGGTAGCTCTTGGATTGAGGTTTTGCCCCTTTTCTATACTTTTTACTTAATCGTTTTTGTTGACGTTTTAGCCTTTTTTCTGCTTTTCGCAAATACTTAGGATAAACTACAGCATTGTCGTTTTGGTCTTTGTAAAAATATTGCAATCCCAGGTCAAGACCGATAACATTGCCTGTATAGTTTCCCTGCTCTTTGCGGTCAGCATCAAAGCAAAATTGGGCATAATACCCGTCGGCTCGGCGTACAACACGAACACGATTAATCTTTAGTCGAAAGAGGTCTTCTCTTGTTTCCTTGTCGCAATAAAGAGAAAAAGCACCGGCATTAAAACCGTCAGTGAAAGTAATATACATACAATCATCTGAGAGTTTCCATCCCGAAACCTTATACTCAACAGAGCGACAATGCTTTTTGAATTTTGGATAGCCTTTTTTCTTTTCTCCTTTTCGACAACGAGTATAGAAGTTAGAAATAGAAGCCCAAGCTCTTTCTGCACTGGCTTGACGAGCGGCAGAGTTTAACTTTTTGGCCAAAGAGAACTCTTGAGCAAGGACTTTGCACAGTGCATATAAATCATTTCTTCCTACCCCCGAATTATCCATCCAGTATCTAACCGCTTTGTTACGAATAAATTGGGCGGTACGGATGGCTTCATCCAGAGCTTGGTATTGCTCTTTAGTGGCGTTTAGTAGCTTGGCTTCTCTAACTATCATGTCTTGATTTTATCACAAGAGGTGGTTGATAAGCAACTATTGAGAAGAAAAAGCCGCAATTCTCAGTTTTAGACATAGCAAGCCTTTTAGGGATTTAAAGAACATTTTAAAGGGGGATTTTTGGGGCAACTTTGGGTGTACTATCACGTCAAAAGCCTGAAGACTCGTGACATGAAATTTGCAATCCCATTGAATT
>NZ_JADBSZ010000190.1:0-6419 GCF_020246425.1 Microcystis sp. M079S1 | reverse complement strand
TCAGGTTTGCTGATCACCCTAAGTAGGGGGAGAGCCTTCGAGAGCCCCCTTCCTCTTAGGGACTTGCGCTTTGATAATATGCCATCTGGCTGGTCTGATTCTTCTACAGAGCGATTTCCTGGCTGGGATATTATTCCCACGCAAGTCCCCAACCCCTCACGGATCGCTGAAAAAGCCTAGCTCAATCTGGAAATTTTGATTATGATCATTAGTAATTGACCTTTATTTGTGATATAGATTCAAAGGAGAGACACGGTGTCCACAGAAGTCATCGAAAAGCGTTCCACAGCGACAATCCGTAAACCAGCACCGCGTTATCGCGTTTTACTCCACAATGACGACTTTAACTCGATGGAGTATGTGGTTCAGAGTTTAATGCAAACGATCGCCGGTATGACGCAACCCCAAGCAGTCGATATCATGATGGAAGCGCACACTAATGGTACGGCCTTGGTGATTACCTGCATCCAAGAACACGCGGAATTTTACTGTGAAACCTTGAAAAATAAAGGTTTAACCAGCAGCATCGAACCCGATGAATAAAAGATTACGGGTAATTGCCACTTACCCAGTCCCCCTGCGACTGGGAATTTTTATTTTGCTCTTACTTTTTCTCTGGTTGCCGATCGCACTTCCCCTCTATCACTTTTTTGCCACTAATGCCAATCTTGTCTCAATTTTGACCCTTTCTGTTCTCTATCTGGAATTTTTGGGGTTATCCCATTGGTGGGGACGGACAATTTATGGCGATGAGGGATTAGCCGATTATGGGTTGATTTGGCGAAGAAAAACGCCGATCGAGTTAATTAACGGGTTAGCGATCGGTCTATTTTTCACTTTCTCGCTTTTTCTGTCCCAAGCGTTCCTAGGTTGGTTAAATTTCTTACCCGCAAATCCCCAAATCAGCAAAATCATCCTGGAGGGGTTTTTAGTCGCTTTAGCGGTGGGTTTCGCCGAAGAATTATTATTTCGGGGCTGGTTACTGGGAGAATTAGAAAAGGATTATCGTCCCGCTATCGCTCTAGTGATTAGTGCCTTAATTTTCGCTCTTACCCACTTTATTAAACCTTTAGCCGAAATTATCCGCACTTTTCCCCAATTTCCTGCCTTAGTCTTGCTAGGATTAATTCTCGGTTGGGCAAAACGCGCCTGTGGTGGTAGTTTGGGTAAAAGTATCGGTCTGCACGCGGGTTTAATCTGGGCATACTATATATTAAATGTGGGTCAGTTAATTAAATACACTGGTACTGTTCCCGATTGGTTAACTGGAATCGATAAAAATCCTTTAGCGGGAGTGATGGGTTTACTTTTCCTGACAATTCTCGCTATCTGGATCAGAAAAAAAGCAGTTTTGAGTGAACGATAAGGGATTAAATCAATTACTATAAAGGGGAAATTGCCCATGAGAGTTATAGCCGATGAATCGATTATTATCTTTTCTAGAATATCGCCCGCGTTTGCGTAATATCCTATCTTTTTGTTTCTCTCTTATCGTCATGCTGTTGATCGGTGTAGGCAAAGTCACAGCACAAGATTTAAATAATTCTACTCTGGATTTAGTTGCTAATCTCTGGATGTTAATAGCCGGCTCGTTAGTATTCTTTATGAATGCGGGTTTTGCCATGCTTGAAACGGGTTTTTGTCGTACTAATAACGCCACTAATGTCTTAGCTAAAAACCTAATTGTCTTCTGTGTTTCTGCCTTGGCTTATTGGATGTTTGGTTTCGGTTTAATGTTTGGCAATACATCTGAACTGGGAAATAGTTTCTTTGGTGGGACAGGATTTTTCTTGGAAATTTTAACCCCCAATAATCAATACAGTCAATTCCAAAAATTGTGGACAGGTCGTTCATCGGTTGTCACCCAATTTTCATTAAAAACATTTCTATAAATCTTATTATAAACTTTTAACTTTTGTCGGTCTTGAACTACCAATCCTGTT
This sequence comes from Microcystis sp. M079S1, assembly GCF_020246425.1. Taxonomy (NCBI): domain Bacteria; kingdom Bacillati; phylum Cyanobacteriota; class Cyanophyceae; order Chroococcales; family Microcystaceae; genus Microcystis; species Microcystis sp. M079S1. Next base: position 4,476 of record NZ_JADBSZ010000190.1, on the reverse strand, counting down.
AAGCGTAATTCTATTTGATCGGGACTACCATCATCGGTAATTTCACCATTTCTTAAAATTTCTAGGTAAAGCTTCAGCATTCTTCTACCCGTGACACGCTTATTTAATAAACGATTCCGAATAGTTTTTAGGTGTTCTGGACTATCTTGAGATACCCAGTTACTAATTACTTGGGACTGGATAAAATCGCCGACATTAATCGGGGTTGCTGGGGATTCCTTGCCAAATTCAGGGCGAGATGTGGAGATTAAATTACAAATTTTTTGAGTTAAAAATGGTTGTCCACCTGTCCACTCTATAACCTCCTCTAAAACCCGTTCTGGTGCGATAACTTTGTCCTGCAATCCCTCGGCCAGTTTTCTGGCATCCCTTATAGTAAATCCAGATAATCGAATATCTTGACCAATATTAAAAGGACTACGATTATTATCTAGAATAAAGTTATAAACTGCCGCTACCCCCAACATACAAAAGGTTAGACGTTGGTAATCCCTATTATGGGGACGTTTTTCATGACAGCTACGCAGCCAAGCAAAGAAATCATCTGTGGAAAATTTTAAACTCAGAACGCTATCAATTTCATCGAAACAGATAACAATAGGTTGGGATACTTCCCTTAAGAGAATTTCTTCAACAAATTCACGAAGACAATTAATAGGTGATTTGTGTACTCGTTCATTCCACCAAGTTTGCTCTTTTTCCCGAATAGAAAGATTAAAGCGTTTAACCAGTTGCTCAAATAATATTCGATACCAAATATCTTCGGAGATGTTTTTTCCTATACCACTCAAATCAATGGTAGCACAATCAATATTATCCTCTTGCAGTCGTTTTTGTGTCTGTACCCACAAACTTGATTTTCCCATCTGACGGGAATTTAACACATAGCAATACTGTCCATTTTTTAGATAGTCATAAAATATATCATCTGCTTCCCGCTTGATATAACTAGGTGCATCTAGGGGAACGCTGCCTCCAACATGATAAAAATTGGTCGCCATAGCATTAAAATTAGCAATTTGTCTGATTGGTTAAGTTCGATGAATAATTTAATCAAAGGTTATCTGTCCCTAAGCTAGTCCGCATTTAAAGTTCTGGGTTCGATGAGGGAACGGGGAACAGGTGAAAACGAATATTAGATTTAGATGTACAACAGTTTAACTCAATATATTGGATTTTAGGAGGATAGGCGATACCTAAAATAGTCGCTGTATAGTGGATAACGGGGTTGAACAGCATTCTGCACAAAGGTTACTAATCCTAAACTATGAAGTTGCCAATTAATTGTTGCACCTAAATCAACGGGAGAAGAGGACTCTACAACCTTTTTCATTCCTGCTGCTAGGTTTGGATGTTCTTGTAAGTTTAGCAAATGTCCTCGCAAATGATCCCCATAAATCCCCGCTTCCGTGGCTGCTGTCTCTAAAAAATCTGCTAAAGACAGTTGTTTTTGGGTAATCGCATAAATCGCTTTTTGGATTAAATAGGGATGTCCCCCGACAAGATTAATTATTTTTTGCAGTTCATCTTCTCCCAAGTTAGCCTGATATTTATTGGCTAGAGTCAAGACCTGTTCTAGAGTAAAATCAGGTAACAGGATTTCTGTTCGTACATTCAAAGGAGATTTATTCAGGTCAGCAGGAACATAATTTTCTGTGGAGTAGGTGATAATTAAGTGTAACTTTTGCCAAGTATTATTATTTTTTGCCTCCTCGTGCCAAAGACGAAATAAACTAAGGAAATCGCCGGCAACGCTGGTATAGGCAAAGAGACTATCTATCTCCTCTAAAACTAAAATTAGGGGTTTATCCAGCTTTTTGAGCAAATGGTCTTCAAAATAGGCAGTACAGCTATAAAGTCCTAATCCTTCTTGCCATTTTTCCTGAAAGAGAGCTGCTAACCCTAATTTCTTGGAAATAATCAAAGCAAACCAAGAGAGCAATCGGTCTAAATCGCCGAGAATTCCTTTGCTTGCCTGTAAAAAACTCAAACTGACGGTTTTATACTGTCTTTTGTCAACTTGACTCAAAATTCTATCGACTAATAGGGTTTTACCCATCCCCTTGGCCGATTTAATCCGCAACAATGAACCTGCTTGACTCACCGTCTCCAGACAAAGCTGTTCCACTGGAGGACGTTCAACATACTTGGAAAAATCCGCAGCCCGGTTTTCTCCCTCATCCTCAGACGTGGCAGCAGCTGTTTCCTCCAACTCATCCCAGTCAGCGATTTCTCGATAATCAAGGCCTAAGCTTTGACAAATTTCAAAAAAATTGAGATTACTAATCGGTTTACCGTTAAGAAAAAGGCTAATAGTCGATTTTGCGAATCCTAACTCCTCAGCAAGCCGCTGTTGACTTGCGTAACCATTGCGTTTAACTGCTTGTTTGACTCTAGGGATATATTCTGATTTTACTTTAAGCGATCGCCCCATAAACTTCCATCAATCTACGCAATCTCTATTTTATCGCAAAAAACTCAGACATATCTCAGTCATGAGATCAGAGATTGATCGTTCACACTAAGAATATAAAAAACTCAGACATATCTCAGTCATAAACTCAGAGAGTCATGACTGAGGATCAAGGTGTACTGGTCGAAGTGTATTTATAAACTACACAAAACAGAATGCTTGACATATTTCCTTCTAAGTCCAAAGACAATGACACTTATAAGGGTGATTCTGGGACTTCAGCTAAGTCTGACAATTATTTAACCTCCGAGGAGAAGTCTCTTTTATCTGATTTACTCAAAGTTAGGGCTGCCACTGTCGTAAGCTTTAAAATTGAAACAGATAGAGTTGGAGAAGCTGACTTACAAGATAAATTAAAAGAACTAAAGGACAAAGGCTATATCAAAGTCAATAAACAAAAAAACTACGAAATCTTTACTCCCACTTGGAAAACTCGTTGGCTCAGGGTAAATGGTATTTTGTAGTCAGGTTCTAACGGAATTAGATAAGTTTCCTTTTTTCAGTTCATTCACCCATTACCTATTTTTGGTAGATTCTCAGACAGCTGCCGCCACCGACCTTTCTAGTGAAATACAGAAATTTGTGGAAGGACATCGGTGGTCTTTTGTGGTGACTGCGATAATTATTGGAGTAGCAGTTGAAACTAGAATTAGCTATTTCTCAGCTTTTAGGATTCGTCATTTATTTGCCAATTTAAAAAAGGATTTTTTAAATTCTTTTGTTCGTTTATTAACTGTCAAAATTGTTATATCAATACTCTTATACTATCTCATTCAATTTATATTTTCTCTATTAAGCTCAATCGAGGATAATGTATATGTTGGTTTAATCATTGCTCTAGTCTTTGGTTTTATTATTAGTTCCTTAAACCCTAATTTAGAACAAATTGACCAAGTAATGGGTGGATTTAGCCCATCGACAATTAATCCTGTCTCCAGTCTGATCAAAAAGCTATTAGAGTTGTACAAAGAATTTCAAATATCTATTATGGAGACTTTCGACGAGAAATTGGCATCGGAGAGAAACAGACTATATGATGATACCAGATATGAATTTGATCGTTTTCAAAGACTTACTATTCAAAAATACATCGAAGAATTAATCGGGAGATATACACTGGAAAGAACGCAAAAGAACTATCAAAGAAGATTAGACGCTATTCTAGGAGGATTTAGTGGCAGCGATCAGAAAGAAGAATTAATATGGTTATTATTTAGTATGGGTTTTACTTATAAAGATATCAATCAAATTAGAAGTGACCCAAAACAATCAAGAATTTTAATAAGACTGGGAGAAATAGAACAGGGGAATAGTAGGATAAATTAAACGTCGGCCAGTTAATTAAATACACTTGTACTGTTTTGTCGATTAACTGGAATCGATAAAAATCCTTGAGGGGGAGTGACGGGTTGACTTTTCCTGACAATTCTCGCCATCTGGACCAGAAAAAAAGTAACCGATGTAAAACCTAGCAGTTAGACTGTCTTCTCTCCCTGTCAATTAAACTGTACTGGATTAAACTGCCTGTTGGAAATTTTAGTACAAATGCTCAAACTGCTTCTCCCTGCTCCCCACTCTCCTATACCTTTTAAACAGGATTTATACTAAATCCTGTTATTAAAAATTGATTATTTATTCTCCCCTTTGCCTTTTGCCTCTTGCATGAGTGCCTCTCCTCATAACTAGCCTATACTCAACGGATTTAGTATTAGTATGAGCAGTATTACAGCAGTTATCTTAATGGTGAGGTGCGAAGTTTTCTGGCTCTTCGGGAATTGTTATGCAAATAATTAACTTAAAATAAAATTCGATGAGAGCACCTACGCTCAAAAGTATCTGAAATTCATATAGGGAAGGACTTAAGGCACAAACAGGTTAATACCAAAAGATAGACAATCGAGTTAAGATTTGATATAATAGCCAAAAACGAGATTATTTTACTTATGATACTTGACAAATTTTTGAACCTACAAGGAACCTGTATTCAAGGCTATCGACACCTA
>NZ_JADBSZ010000019.1:0-49295 GCF_020246425.1 Microcystis sp. M079S1 | reverse complement strand
TTCCGAAAGTCCTTGACTTGTTTTAGTTTTTCTATTAAGCTCAACATATCTTTCAAAAGTTCGCGTTCACTTCTCATTTTACCTGACAGTGATCGCTTTTACTTTTGATATTCTGATGGGAGAATGAAACAGCCCTAGGGACAGTCTAGCTATGGCATAGGTCAAGACAGCTAAAAACGCCGCCCGAATTATTAGTTGCAAGAGAACTAAACTCATGCTTAACAACGCCGATTTTTTTACTGGTAAAGCTCAAAATATCGCCCCCGACAATCAGGAATTAGAAACTCCCGTCGGTGAACTGTACTTGCGATTTTATCTACCCTCTCAGGACGAGTTTGCCCTTAGTGCCGTGGGCATTTGCGAGGTAATACAGCAACCACTCGATCGCATTACCCCCATTCCCAATGCTTCACCCTTGCTCCTCGGCACGATCAATCTCCGGGGTCAAGTGATCTGGGTGGCGGATCTTGGTGAATTTTTGGGGGATAGCAGCCGCTTAAACACCGAACGAGCCGAAATTCCCATAATTGCGCTCGAAGAAGAGGAAACGATCCTCGGTTTAGCGGTGGAACGTTTGGGAGATATGGAATGGCTCGACCCAGATAAACTAGGTAGTGCCGCCAGGATTCCCGATCAGATCGCCCCCTATGTGGAGGGAGAGTGGATTCTGGGCCAAGAATCAAAAAAAACCTTAAGACTACTCGATCATCTGGCCATACTCCGTTCTGCCCGTTGGGCGGCTTAAAATCTGAAAAAAATAGCAGAATAGGATTTATAGCAATTCTTTCTTGAAACTACTAACTACTTCACCACTTTAACTTTACTAGGGGAGGGGCAAATGCCGTCAGGGACAGAATACGCGAAACTCTATGGAAAGGCTAAGACCGCCTATTGCCAGGGCAACCTTGAGGATGCCGCCGTCATTGTCAAAGAGATGATCGGCAAGTATCCCGAGGATGCCAATGTCATGCTTTTACAGGGCCACATTCATCTAGGACTACAACAATACAGCTTGGCCAAGGAACGTTACGAAAGGGTGATGCAATTGGCTAAAAATTCTCCCAATCGCTCCGATCTAGTCGATTATGCCCAGCGTGGTCTCGATCAGATTCGGCAATTGCGTTTTGAAGCCGAGGAGGGAGATTTTACGATCGCTGCTACGGAAAGCATTGCCTACAGCGAGGCAGCTTTCGATCCAGGTCAAAGTTTTAACCATTCTCGCTCCTGGAAGTCGCAAGGGGCTGACCCCGATGGACAAAATAAAGGGCTGGATTGGAATAGTAGTCTTTTCAATGAGGAGGATCCCAGCGAGCCTACGGTAAGTAAAGTCCATTCCTATGACGATGATTTTGAGGAATCGGAGGAAACCGCCTTTAGTTCCCTTACCCTGCCGGTCCCTGGCTCTCAGGATTCCCAACGGTCTGGCGATTCTCCGGAGGGGGAACCCCCTTTCCCCTTTTTAGAAGCGGCGGAGATTGACTCGCTGCAGGAAGGGTGGGACGATGAGTTAGGGTCAACGGGAGAAGCCACTTTTATGGTTTCCTCTGACCTGGGGGGAAATCCCCTCACCGGTAGAGATCAGGAGTTATCCTATACCGATACCCTAGAAGAAAGCACTTTTGCCATCGACCCGGAATCGACCCACCCACAAGGGGCAAAAACTGGCCTTAATCAGGGCAGAGTCACTCAAAAAAGAGACGAGGAGGAAGACACTGGAGATTTTAGGGAACCAGAACTCAATGATGAGGATTTAGACGGTTTTTCGCCACTGGGTCTGACGGATACGACCCAATTACTGGGGGACTGGGAGCTATTTACCCGTTCGGGGGGGGAAGCTTTAAGTGGTGGTTTTCTCCCCGAACCCAGTGCGCGCCTTAATGCCAGTTCTGGTGTGGGAGAGCCTAGTTTTAATCATTCTCGTCTAAAAATCGCCAATGACAAAAGAGATAGTCATCTTGCCCATGCTTCCGAGCGCTTGCTCAAGCCAGTGGTGGAAGTCAATCCGGGCAAATTAGCCTTTTTTGTCAATGCTTCTTTAGGCAAAAAACAACTAATCCTAGCGGCTTTAGCGGGTATTACCCCTGTAATCATAATTTTTGCCGTTAGTACCACCTCTTGGCTTTCTACGCTCTTGGCTGCCAAACCAGCCCCGAATAGCCAGGCAAAAACCGAAAAAGTTGCCCCCAAACCGGCCCCGAAACCGCCCGTCTCAGCAAGTCTTTCCCCTTTTAGTCAACCGGTACTAACTATGATGTTATTAACCGGACTGGGAACCCTGGCCCTGACTTGGCTAGGTTTACAGTTGCTAATTAGTCAGATTAAGCGCAGTCTCAACGATCTGCAAAGCCAATTCGATCATCTCTCGGAAGGTAATTTTAACGCTAAAGCGACGATCTACTCGGAAGATGAATTCGGTCAACTGGCCAATCGTTTCAATCAGATGGCTCGGGTGGTGGTAACTACCACCACGGAAGCCCAACGCCGCGCCGCCGAAACGGAACGGGAACGGGAAGACTTACAACGGCAAGTGATTCGACTTCTCGATGATGTGGAAGGAGCGGCTCGGGGAGATCTGACCGTGGAAGCGGAGGTAAGCGCCGATGTTTTAGGGGCGGTGGCCGATGCTTTTAATTTGACTATCCAAAACCTGCGCGAAATTGTCCGACAGGTGAAAAAAGCGGCCAAACAGGTGAATCAAGGCAGTACCAATAGTGAATCTTTCGCCCGCAATCAGTCTAGCGATGCCCTGCGGATGGCGGAGGAATTGGCCGTCACCCTTAATTCGGTACAGATGATGACCGACTCAATTCAACGGGTGGCAGAAAACGCCAGAGAAGCCGAAGAAGTCGCTCGCACTTCCTCGATTACCGCCCTGAAGGGGGGCGATTCCGTGGAAAGAACCGTGGCGGGAATTCTACAAATCCGCGAGACCGTATCAGAAACGGCGCGAAAAGTCAAGCGTTTGGCGGAAGCTTCCCAGGAAATCTCGAAAATTGTCGCGGTAGTCTCTCAGATTGCCTCGCGGACCAATTTATTGGCTCTTAATGCCTCGATTCAAGCGGCGCGAGCAGGAGAGGCGGGCCGCGGTTTTGCGGTTGTGGCCGATGAGGTGCGTCAGTTGGCCGATAGAGCCGCTAAATCTCTTAAGGAAATTGAACAGATCGTTTTACAGATTCAATCGGAAACGGGTTCGGTAATGACGGCGATGGAGGAAGGGATTCAACAGGTTATCGATGTCACCGAGCGCTCGGAACAGGCGAAGAAGTCCCTAGAAGATATTATCCAAGTTTCTAACCGCATCGATACGCTGGTGCGATCGATTACCGCCGATACGGTCAAACAACGGGAAAATTCCCTCAATGTCGCCCAAGTTATGCAGTCGGTGGAGTTAACCGCTCAGGAAACTTCCCAAGAATCCCAACGGGTGGCGGGTTCTCTGCAAAAATTGGTGAGTATCTCCCGGGAGCTGCTTTCTTCGGTAGAACGGTTTAAGGTAGACTCAGAGGATGATCGATAATCGGTGAGCGCTAATCAGTGGGTTATTGATTGGCCGCTATCCCTCAAGATTGACCGCTAGAGTGAGTAAAGTTATGCCTAAACTTAGTCTCTGCATGATTGTCAAAAATGAAGCCGAAAATCTCCGGCGCTGTTTGGATAGCGTTAAAGGGGTGGTGGATGAGATGATCGTTATGGATACGGGTTCGACCGATGATACGATTGCTATTGCTCAAAGTTACGGTGCCATAGTTCCTAGCTACGATTGGCGGGGTAATTTTTCCGATGCCAGAAATGAGGCTTTAAAATATGTTACTGGCGATTGGATTTTAGTCCTTGATGCTGATGAGGAATTAAATGCCGCTATCGTACCGAAAATGCGTCGGGCAATGGAAAAAGAGGAAAATTTAGTGATTAATTTAATCCGCCATGAAATCGGAGCCGTACAATCACCTTATTCTCTAATTTCGCGGCTATTTCGCCGACATCCTCAGGTCACTTTTACCCGACCCTATCACTCAATTATTGATGATAATGTGGCTATTTTATTAAAAAAAGAGCCTAGCTGGAAAATAGTTGAACTGCCAGAAATTGCTATCTTTCACTACGGTTACACCGTCGATAAAATAGCCAGCTTAGATAAGTTTGAACGGGCAAGAAAAGCGATGGAGGGTTTTTATCAGCAACATCCCCACGATCCCTATGTGTGTAGTAAATTGGGAGGGTTATATCTGAAGATTGGCAGGGATAAAGAGGGTTTTAAGCTGCTCAAACACGGTTTAAAATGCCATGGCTCTAATCCACATATTTTATACGAGTTGTATTATCATCTCGCTAATTATTATTATTCAGTAGAGGAATTTAAGCAATCAGCCGATAATTTTATTAAAGCGATTAAGCAGCCAATTTTAGATAAATTAAAACTGGGGGCCTATAATAATTTAGGTGGGTTATTATACGAAGCAGAAAAATACGAAACGGCCTTATCTATCTTTGAGAAAACCGTAGAAATTGATCCTAGCTATGCCGATGGTTACTATAATTTAGGACTGGTTCTCAAACAACTGCATCGGCTACCAGAATCGATTAAAGCTTATAAAAAAGCTCTCAAGTTAAACCAGGATAATCCCACTATTTACCAAAATCTAGGGGTTGCTTATATAGTTTTCGGTAGTTATAATGAGGCGATCGAGATTTGGCAAAAAGGCCTACAATTATTGAAAGATCAGGGTAATGTCTCTCGCGCTGAAATGCTGCAAGAAACCCTAGAAGCTCTGGGAGCAAGTGTATTGAGGGATGAACAGTAACTGTTCACCGTTGTTGGCAAGATTGGGAGCAGCCACTGTACTAAAATTCTCAATAGGCAGTTTAAATGCAGTACATCTGATTGCTCAAACCCTGTCTAGTCAACTCCTGTGAGGATTTTTCCGAATTAATTCTTAATAGGATTATCGAGGGGTTAGACGCTGAAGACTTAGGGGTTTTGATAGAAATGATCAAGAGATAATTGCTGCCGTGTAATTGACCTTGACAAGAAATGCTATAATTTCCTAGCAAGGGGGGAAACTAATCCCTCTCAGGGTTGCCATCGCACAATTTTGTCGGTTACTGGTTCTCGTCAGCTTGTTTGTCAAATATACCAATTCTATTTTGAATCGGTGCTGTTATGTCAAGATTCAGGGTTTCTGGCTGCAACGGAACTGAAAAATCAAATAATCTATCCTTAGACAAAAATAATGAAATTCGAGGAAATCCAAGAGATTCTTAATCGGCAACTGCTCAAGCTTGAGAATCGCTGTCTCAATGACACAGAACAATTATTATTGCGAGGACTTTGGCAGAAAAAGAACTATCAAGAAATTGCCCAAGAAAACGGTTATAGTAGCAGCTATCTTGCCAATGTAGTTGCCCCAGGACTCTATGATAGAGTCTCGCAACTGATCGGAGAACCGATCAATAAGAAAAATTTTTTATCTAGACTACAATCTCATTTTACCAACTCCACATCGCTTCAGTATTGCGGTCAGGAATATCTCCAAAATGAGCGTCCAGAATACCCAGATGCTCCTGTTCCCTATAATTCTTATTATTATCTAAAACGAACAAAACTTGAAGCAAAAATTATCGAGGAAATCGGACAATCTGGGGCGTTAGTACGCATTAAAGCTCCCAAAAAATGGGGGAAAACATCTTTATTATTAACAATTTTAGAGGCTTGTCAACAGCAATTCGGTTATCAAATTGTTAGTTTAGATTTACAAAAAGCAGACCAAGACATCATAGCAAATTTTAACAAGTTCTTACGCTGGATCTGCCGTAATTGCGCTCGGCAGTTGAATTTAGAAGCCAAATTAGATGATTATTGGGATGAAAATATAGGAATTAAAATGAGTTGGACAATTTATTTTGAAGAGTATATTTTACGAGAGATAAAACAGCCACTGGTATTGGCTTTAGACGAAGTGCATCGAGTCTTTGAACATCCGAAAGTAGCAGAAGATTTTTTACCTTTAATCAGAGCTTGTTATGAAGAATCTAAGCGATCTCCCCTGTGGCAGAAATTACGTTTAATTATTGTTCAATCCACAGAATCTTATGTTTCTCTGCGATTAGAACAGTCTCCTTTTAATGTGGGATTACCCATAGAGTTACAGGGTTTTGGTCAAGAACAAGTGGCAGAATTGGCAAAAAAATATCAATTAAATGAATTAGCAACCAACGAAATTCAACAGTTGATCGACTTAGTGGGGGGACATCCTGCCTTGATTCATTTAGCGATTTATCATCTTAGCCAAGAGCAAATCACGATGCCAGATTTAATCAAATCAGCAACTACATCAACGGGAATTTATTCCTCTCATTTACAGCTGCACTGGGTCACTTTACAAAAACAACCCGAACTTGCCGCTGTTTTTCAACAGATTTGTCAAGGTAATCAACCAATGATAGTCGATCCAATTATTGCTTATAAACTTAATAGTATGGGTTTAATTAAACTCAGAGAAAATCAAGCAATTGTCAGTTGTCAGTTGTATCAAAAGTACTTTATAAGTCAATATACTGGTTCAGTATAAATAAATTTTTGAACCATGGTATTAAGACAGTGATCGCTCAAGCCAATCATTATTAAATATCGTCTGATAAATCCGATTATGAACGTCCATTTTCCCGTGACGCTTTACCACTAATCCAGATAAAAATAACTCAGGTAAATAGGGATTGTTATCAATCTGTATTGCTTCTTGATGTAGGATTTGTCGATACAAGGTTAATAACTGGGGTCGGTTTGGACTTTGAAGAAGGCGATCTTGAATGGTTTTTAAATGTTCGGGTTGATCCTGCATCTCCCAATCTTGAATAATTTTTTCTGCTACTAAGTTGGCCAACCATTGTTCTTCTTGATTAGAGGGGATTGGTTGCTCACTATCCCGCATCAGTTGACAGAGTTTTTGAGTTAAGAAAGGTTGCCCTCCCGTCCAGCTTAAGACTTGTTTGAGCATGGTCTGAAGATTACTGACTTTTTCTGTTAACCCATATAATAAAGGTTGAGCTTCGTGTTCTTTAAAACTTGCTAATTCAATAGCGTTACCAATATTAAAAGGTGTTTTCTGGGGGTCAGTAATTAAAGCTGAAGGTGTGGTAGCACCAAAAAAGGCAAAAGTTAGCTCTTGAAATTGAGGTTGAATCGCTCTCTGGTTATAAAAAGAACGAATTAAAGCAAAAAAGTCAGAGACATCAAATTTTAACCCTAAAATGCTATCAATTTCATCAATAAATATAACAGTCGATTTTCCAGATTGCCGCTGATCAAAATCGTCATTAACTAGAAGAAAATTTTCTATAAATTGTCCTAATCGTTGTACAGGAGGCAGGTCTAATTGTTCACTCCACCAAGCTTTAAAAGTTTTCAATTCTTTGATTAATCCAAAACTGCGGAGCAGATCAACGGCTAATCCTTTATACCATTGTTCGGGGGTAATATTGTCTGTTCCTAGCCGAGTTAAGTCAATTACTGCACATCTAATTCCCTCCTTTTGTAATTGGCTCATCATCCGCACCATTAAGCTAGATTTTCCCATTTGACGTGCATTTAAAACATAGCAAAATAGACCTTGTTTGAGAGCTTTATAAAGATTGCGATCGGCTTGTCGAACCACATAATTCGGTGCATCCATCGGTAAACTGCCCCCCACTTGATAGACAAATTTGGGAGGTTGTTCAGCACTTTTAAGTAGGTCATTTTCAAAGATAAGTTCTGCTTGGGTTGCTTTCAGTACCTCTAAAGTGTTTGTGAGTTCTTTTGTCCGTTCTTCTACTCTTTGTTCTAAGGTTTGATAGAGTCTTGAGTTATCAATAGAGATAGCAGCTTGAGCTGCTAGAATATTTAATAGTTCAACTCTTTCTGAGGTAAATGCGCCTGTTGTTAAATTATTTTCTAAATAAACAATTCCTTTTAATTGACCTTGATTGAGTAAAGGAGTACAAAGAATGGATTTAGTTTTTTTAGCAATAATGTAAGAATCGTTGGTAAATTGACCTGATGAAGTGGCATCATTTAAAACGATAGTTTCTTTTGTCCGAGCGACATAGTAAATAATACTGGTGGGTAAGATAGGAATTGAGTTATCATGGTCGATAGATTCTATGGGAATCGGCTGTAAGATATTAAGCGTTTCTTGATCAATTGTTCCTTGAGCTTCAATGACCCAATTTCCTTCCTGTTCTAAAATCAGACAACCTTTCTGAGCTCCTGCATTTTCAATGACAATTTTCATTAAATTTGTTAGGAGATTTTCCAGTTTAATTTCTCCAGAAATTGCTTGCGAGGCTTTGAGAATAGTGGTTAAATCAAGAACTGCTCCATCATTACCAGTAGTTGAAATGGTGGTACTCAGTCCTTTAGATTTGTTTTGATTGCTGATGTCTAATAAATATTGAGGGTATTCTTCTTCTAATTGTTTAACTTTGGCCTTTGCACCCCAACGAATGTAACAATGATAAGCATTTCTGAGATATAGTTTACCGATTTCTTCTCTACCTAAAGTAAAATAAAATTCAGAGGCACGTTCATAGGCTAAAGCCTCTTCATGGATAAATTCATATTTTTTTGCTCCTTGAATGGCTTTTTCATAAAATTCTTGAGCTTCCCAGTTTTGACCTAAGACTCTCGCTTTTTCTGCTTCAACTAGATCATATTTATGTTGAAAATTTGCTGGACAATGACTAGACCATATTGCCATCTTCTGCTGATTGTTATCTACTTGTTGTAGTAATTTTCTTTGATCATTTTGCTCTGTGTCATGATAATAAGCTATAAAACTCAACGATGAATAGAAATTATGTTGAGGAGAAATCAAAAATGAGTTTATAGTTGGGTTTGAAATATATTGAAGTCCTCTTTCTCCATAAGTAACTGCCGACTTGTAAATCTTAAGAAGATAAAATAATAATAGTTTAGCAAAGTAAATCAGAAAAAGTAACCATTCATTGTTAGTCTGATTTAATTGGTCTAAAACTGCATTTTCTTCTTCAGTGGATTTACCGACAAATAAAGCAATTTCTTTTTTTAAGCTTTTTTGTAAATTATTGACTATATTATAAGAAATTTCTTGGTAAAAAGAGGAAAAAGTTTGCTTGAGTTTTTTAATAACTCGATTATACTTGATATATTCCTGTTCAACTTCTTCCAAATGATAACCTCCCAACAGTCTATAAATACAATAGTCTATAGCTACATAAGAGGCAAACTGGTTATCCCCTACATCTAAACCGATTTGAAAACTCTTTAGTAACTCGTTATCGATCTCTTTATTTCTCAGATACTCTTTCCAGTGATATATACATCCATAATGTGTCTGTATAATAAGAGCTTGTACTTGACGAATATTATATTTATCGAGCAATTTAAGGGCTAATTTACCAAATTCATATCCTAAATTATAATTATTGATAGAGCCACATAATATCATTCCATAGTAGCTATATGTTGCTGCTGATTCAGGAGAATTTCCATGGTTGATAAATAAATCAATCTGTTTGAGGATTATTTTTATATGTAATAGGGGATCAGTAGTTGCCGTCGAAGACATTATTTGTTGTAAGATTTGAATGGCTTTAAGCTTATAGGGATCAGTCATAACAGGAAGGCTTTCTAAATCGTCAATTTTCCTTTTTTGTAGAATTAAATTTAAGGACTTATTAATGCTTTGATTAATATTACTTTTGCCATTTCTTCTATAAATTAAAATTCCCAGTTCTTTCAAAGTTTTTAAAGCGGTATCAATCGCCTGATCAGGTTGAAAATTTGCATAGTAAAATTCAATCTTTATCTGATATGTTTTGACTTTATCTAAGATCGATTTAGCTTGGTTAATAATGATATTTGAATAAAATAAAATTTGCTGAAATTCTGTATTAAGAAAGAGAGAATGTAATTTTTCTTCATGAAGTTCTAAAGTCAATTGATACTGCTCACTCCAACTATTAGTTGTTAATAAACTGAGACCAGAATCTAAATACTTTAATGCTGTTTCATAAGCAGTTGATGCTTTAGCTTTTTTAGCAGCTTTAAGATTTAATTCTGCCAAGTTATCTTTTTCTTGTTGCTCAGTAATTAGCTCAGAACCTTCATTAAGTTGATTAACAATTTCAAAAATATTGTTTAATAATTCATCGTCTGTAATGTTTTTTAGCAGTAGGCGACCAATTTGTAGATGAGTCCTTTTCTTTTCTTCCTCTGGAATTAAAGAATAAACTGCTTGCTGCACTCTGTCGTGTAAAAATTTATAGGAAACACAGTTAGAATACCCACCCAAAGTTTCAGTTTCTAAGAGTTGCCTCGATAATTCTTTTGAATCCCAGAGTAGAGCTAGTTTATAGTTATTATCTAATGGTATTACTAACCCTTTATCAAGGGCTAATTGTAGTTGTTGAGCCGTAATATGTTGAGATGTATTATTTACAATAGAAAGAGCTTCTAGACTAAATTGATTACCAATACAAGCGGCTAATTTTAGAATATTTTGAGTTTTTTGAGCTATTTTTTTTATTTTATGGGTCATTAAATCAACGACATTATCGGTAATTGATAGACTTTTAATTTCGGTAAGATCCCATTGCCAATAACTTTGCTTATTATTTTCCAATTTAGTAGAGGAAGGATTAAATATTATGAAACCATCTTGGTATAAAGAATAGAGAAACTGAGCGATAAAAAAGGGGTTTCCACCTGTTTTCTGTGTCACCAAATCTGCCAAAGGCATAGTAACTTCTATCGAACAACTTAAGGTATCAGCAATTAATTGATTAATGTGCTTCATCTGCAAAGGAGCAAGAGTAATTTTCGATACAGAAACTTGTGATTGCTGAATTTTCTCTAAAGTATTCATTAAAGGATGAATCGAACTAACTTCATTATCTCGATAGGCTCCAATTATCAGAAAATATTTAATGTCAGAATCTGATATTAATTGTTCAATTAAGTTTAAAGAGGGTAAATCTGCCCATTGTAAATCATCGATAAATATCACTAATGGATTTTCTTTTTGAGAAAAAACATTGACAAATCGTTTAAAAAATAAATGAAATCTATTTTGACTTTCACTTCCTCCTAATAGTTCAACAGGTTGCTGTTTGCCAATAATTTTTTCAACTTCGGGAATAACATCGATAATAATTTGACTGTTCTTACCCAATGCTTCCAAAATTTTCTCTTTCCAAGCTTGCAGGATATTTTCTGGCTCACCTAGAAGTTGACGGATTAAGATTTGAAAGGCTTGAGAAATAGCTGAATAAGGAGTATCTCTTTGTAATTGATCAAATTTTCCTCTAATTAATCGCCCTTGTTTATATGTAACTTGTTGGTAAATTTCATGAACTAAAGCTGATTTCCCAATCCCTGAATAGCCAGAAATGAGGATCATTTCAGTGGTTCCTTGGCTAACCCGATCAAAAGCCTTCAAAAGTTGAGTAACTTCCCGTTTTCGACCATATATTTTTTGAGAAATCTGAAATTTCTCAGTCAGATCCTGACCACCTAAAGAAAACTGAGCAATCTGTCCTAACGTCCTTAATTGGTGAAGACAGATTTCTAAGTCAGCTTTAATACCCAAGGCAGTTTGATATCTTTTTTCTGGGGTTTTTGCGAGCAGTTTGTTAATGATATTAGAGAGAGTTAAGGGAATCTCTGGAATGAGTTGATGAACAGGTAAAGGTTGTTGGGCAATATGACAATGAACTAACTCCATAGGATCGGTGGTTTCAAAGGGCAATTGATTGGTTAAAAGTTCATATAAAGTAACTCCAAGGGAATAAAAATCACTACGGTAATCTAGACCTCGGTTCATTCTCCCTGTTTGTTCTGGGGCAATATAAGCTAAAGTCCCTTCTAATTGGTTAGGAGGACAAGCTGTGAAAAATTCTTGGGATAAACGGGTGGAAATACCAAAATCAATGATTTTCAGTTGTTCGCTTTCAGGGTTATAGACAATATTAGATGGGTTAATGTCTTTGTGAATAATATTAGCCTGATGAATAGCAGCTAACCCCTCAGTTATTTTAATAGCAATCAAGAGAAAGTTTTCCAAATTTAACTTATCTTGAGATAGTAATAACTCTAAAGATCGACCTCCAAAATCTTCTAAAAACATTATCAAACTATTATAGTGTCGCTGTAAATCATAAGCTTTAACAACACTGTCTATGTTCAAAGAACGGATAATTTCATATTCCTGTCGATAACGGGTAATCTCTGAAGGAGTTGGATAATTTTCTTTAAGAATTTTAAGAATAATCGGTTGAGCATTTGCCTTAAAAATGCCTCGATAGACTAGAGAACTAGAACTTTCATAAATTTTTGTGATTAGTTGATAATCTTTCATAACTCACTTTTTAATAACGTTTTTACTTATTTTCTAGCATTTGAGCAGAAAAATGTCCATTAAACTCTTAGATCAGACTTGAGAATAAATTTCTGTCACCGTTGTGGTTAGCACTGAGTATCCATCTTTTAGTTCTTGATCAATTATTTGCGATTTCCACATCTCACAGTCTTGACAAGCTCTTCTTTTTTCTAATTGATTAAGAATTAAATCTTGTCGTAGTTGCTGGAATAACTCTCCCGACCAAATATCTTGTAAAGTTTGTTGATTATAATCCCCTAAACTTTCAATCTCTTGATCAAAACCTAGTCTAAATAAGGTTTCTATACAGTAGTAGATTTTGCCATTGGGTAAAACTGCCATTTCCAGAAAAGGGAATAAACAAGTCCAGCGCCCTTGCGCTTTTTGTTGATAATATTGGAGAGATTTTTCTACCCCTTGATTGTGTTTTTTTAGTCGCATATTATTTTCTTGATATTCAGCAATATTAAGGATAAAAACACTATTAACTTTTGATAACCAACGATTTAAAAATGCTTCTTCTTCCTCAAGATTAACATTGTAATTTCTGACAAAAGAGGTTCTAATTTCGCAGTCAATACCCAACTGATCTCTAATTCTTAACAGATCAATTGTATTGGATTCGACCTGACTTAAATCTCCACCTCGAATTCTTAAATAAGTCTCTGGAGTCGCCGCGTCAAGACTAATATCAATACTGGTTAAACCCGATTTTAACAGAGCTTTAATATAAGTTTTATTCAGAAGTTGACCATTAGTAGTTAGATGAACTTTTGGAACACCTTGCTGTCGGCAAAGTTGAATAAAGTCTATAAGTTTAGGATGAAGTAATGGTTCTTCAACACTACCTATTACAATGGTAGTTGCTGCTTTTCCACAGTCTGCTGCTAGTTTTTCCATCATCTCCCAAGACATGACTTTTTTCTTTTGAAAAAAATCTGTAGTATGATTAGACTTTATCGAAGAACTATGATAGGGACACATAACACACTTAAGATTACAAGTGTTACCAACAACAACTCTGACATAAGAAGGTGCGATCGCTTTTCCATAATGACAACTAAAATAATGTAACTGCTCATCTCTATCTATTGCCGATAGTAAAACTAATGGAATAGGCTGAGGTTGAATAGTTTGGCTTGTTAGGAATGTCTCTATGTGGGGTTGTAATTGATGCCAAATATCACTTAATTCTTGGGGATATAAATACGCTAGTATAGGATAACTAGGCAAACCCAAATCTGAAAGAATGGGTAAAGTTGGCTGAAAAACAACAACCGCATATTTATCCTTAGCCGTCATTAGCAATTTTTTGATACTATGAGGATGCAAAGGAATATTATGGGAGGGAATCTCAAGAATTCTATCTGAAAAGATAGAAGTATTTATTGTCAGATCGGATAAAAGGTTCTGAGGATCTTTAATAATCATTTTTTGACCAATTTAACGATAAAATCCCCACCCTTTAGGTGAGGCGAGCAATTCTTATTTTTGTTCAATTAGTTTGCAAGGCTTCTAGGAACAAGTTGTCGGAATATAAGGATTGTCGGCAAAATATTTCCCTGGTTTTCGGTTTGATATCCAGTCGGACAAATCATCTGCATTTAAAGTGGCATTTCCCCATGACGGCTCAGGTGGATAGGGAATAATCATTTTAAACAACTCTGGTGCATTGTTATCTGCATCCAATATTTGACCAATAAAGCTACTATACGTCACTTCAAATAAGTAACCCAAGCTTGGGTTTTTCTCTCCCAGTTCACATTTATCAAAGATTGGAAAAATATATTCATCGGGTGGATTACCTTGTGGAAAGAAGACTTGTTTCAGTAAATAAGCTGGATCAGATTCATCAACGGTTTCTAGTGGTTGGTTGGGATTAGCTCCAAACAATTTTTTGAGGTGATCAGCATTCTTTCCTTCTTTCAATCCCTGGTCTGAGGTCGGATGTTCAAAATAAGTCCTTAAGAGATTGGCCACTCTCTTTTGCTCGGCGTATTTCTCGTTATTTTCATCAGCCCATCGCCAAATATAAGCAATAATTTGAGAAACTTGTTTTGACTGTTGATAAAGACGCTGTAAAAAACCAATGTGTGGGCATTCCCCTTCCATTTTATTAGCGGCTTCATTAACTTTTTCTGCCTTGTAGAATAAGCTACGAGTTTCAAACATAAGTGTGCTTCCTTTTTGAGAAATTAAATTGAACAATAAAATCGCTGAGGATTTTCCCAAACGATTTTTTTAACTATCTCCTGAGATAAGTTGTCTTCAAGTCCTATAACTTTTTTTACCGCATCAGCCTGATGATCCATGTGAGGATAATCAGACCCGAAGATTAAGTTATCAGAACCGATAAAATCAATGACCTGAGCCAAACAAGGTTCAGAGGGTTCCCCTGCAATGTAACACTGACGGCGGAAATACTCCGATGGTAATAATTTTACTCTATCTTGGACTTCCCAATGTAAATTTTTATACTCTTCGTCAAGCTTCCATAACCAATAGGGAAGCCAACCACACCCTGACTCTAGAAACGCCACCCTCAGCCTCCGATGACGTTCTAAAACCCCCCCTTCAATTAAGGCTAACAGTGCCATCATTTGTTCCATCGGGTGAGAACAAGCATGAAGCGCAAACCGACTATTAAACCGCTCTGCACCAGTGGTGGGTAAGCGGCTATGAGTGCCTTCATGAATTCCTACAGCCATGTCCAAATCCTCGCAGGCCGTCCAAAAGGGTTCATAGGCTGGATCGCTCAAAATTCTGCCTTTAACGGGGTTAGGGCGCAAAAAAACCGCCTTCCAGCCCAAGTTTGCGCTGCGGTGTAGCTCTTTGACCATATCTTCGGGATCATGTTGATTGACTGCAGCGACTCCTTTCAGTCTAGCCGGGTCATAGCTACAATATTCTTCTAATAACCATCTATTATAGGCACGGACAAAAGCCCCCATCACTTCGGCGGGTAGGCTATCAATGGCAAATAACCACAGTCCATAGGTAGGATAAATAAAAGCCCTATCTACCCCCATTTGTACCATTGCTTGAACATGGGACTCTGGGTTATAGCGATTGAGATAAGCGTGGGGATGAGCTTGCATCATCTGCTTATTCCCTTCTGCTTGGACTTGTGGGGAGATTTTTTGACTAATCGGTTCTCCTTTGATTTTCATGTCAGCAGAAGGAGCAAATTCCCTAAATTTAGGTTCTAGGTATTGGCCCCACATTGCGGGGGGTTCAATGACATGGGAATCAGCATCAATAATTTTGTACCCGTTGAGCATAGCGATTTTTCGGCAATTTTCTACCTAAATTATATTTGATTGGGAAAAAGCGGTCCCTTTTTTGCTGCTTTTTTTTCATCCCCTAAAACTCCATGGATTGATTGGGTTAAACTTGATACAACACTTTATTAAACTTAACGAATGGAAGCGATTGAATTTAAGACGATTCTCCATCATGGTACAGTTGTCATTCCCCCTGAATATTCCTCTAAGTGGGAAGGTAAGGCGATCCGTGTGATACCCTGAAGGGGTTTTGAGCTTGACTCAACCTTCTAAAATACATATAATGTATGTATAACATTTGAATATGATCCCAGAAAAGCAAAAACCAACTGGCAAAAGCACGGTGTTTCCTTTGCAGAAGCTGAAATGGTGTTTTTTGATCCCCTCGCTATTCATGATCTTGATCCCGGTTGTGTAACAGAAGAACGTTTTATTGCAGTGGGGATGGGAAACATGGGATCACTATTAGTGGTTATTTATACTTTGCGGGGTGAAGTCATTCGCTTGATTTCTGCTCGTCGTGCTACAAAACAAGAGAGAAAAACTTATGAGAAAGGAATATGATTTTTCTAAAGGAAAACGAGGGGCGCTCATTTCCTCTCAGGGAAAAACACACATTACCATTTATCTAGATGATGAGATTCTAGCTTATTTTCGAGAACAGGCTGAAACCGCAGGAATGGGTTATCAAACCCTAATTAATGAGGCTTTAAAACAATATATCCAATCTCCTTCTGAGCGATCGCTCACTCAGTCCGATTTACGCCGTATTCTTCGAGAAGAATTATCAGCCCTCCAATAATGTTGCTTGTGATAGTTAAAAGTTAGGCGATCGCTGTGTTGTTCTGAGGAATAGCGATCGCTTTTTAATTTTTGGCTCTTCGGTTTGTGTTATGCAATGGACGGGGGATATAAGGGATGTAACCCTTATGTAGAAAAGCATTTGGCGATTTTTGTCAATTGTTTTTGATCTAGAGCGAACTAATCAATTAAATCTCTTACCAGATAAGGATTTAGTCGATTTATGCCCCCATATCGAATCATACCAAGTAACGAAGAACCTAATTTTTTCTTGTCAAAGTTTAGTTAAACGGTAAGAGGGGTAATTTTGTAAAGATGTGCTAAATTGGAAGCTTTTTGCAGATCACCTTGACGAAGGGCTTCCCGGACATCATCTAATTTTTGAGCGTCTTCTAATGATAAATAGGGCGACCATCCTTCGGGAGTCTCAATCAGTTCGACTTCCACTTCAGCCATGTACTCTCCAATGTGGATGAGTTTAATGTGAGGCTTTTTTGTCATGGTTTTCTCCTTGTAAAATCACTTGACCAACGTGCTGGATCAGGTCTATAGGCAGTGACTAGAACAGCAGGCGATTCGGTATTCTTGGCTATACCCCAAACCACATGAACGGGTTTACCCTGACTATCTTTCTGTAAGACTAGCACACAACGCCCTTGAGGATATTCCGGGTAATCTTCGAGAATGACAGCTTCTCTAATACCTGTTATCACATCCCTTACCAGAATACCGTCATTTGCTAGTTCATCGTAGCCATGGGCTGATATTTTGACTTGCCCACGGGAAAGTAAAGCCAGAACTAATTGGAAGGTTATAAGCTAAACGGCTTTTACTTCGGATCACCGATATAGACTCCAAAAGGGTTATAGCTGTTGGATCATGCAGGTTAAGCGCCGTTTAGCTTACTCATCATCTAATCATAGCATCTCTTTATTCAAGGAAGAAGGCGATCGCTGTCTGTTTTCAAGGATTGCGATCGCTTTTTTGCTGCCTTCTTTTCATCCCCTAAAACCGCTACAAGTCAGAGCTTAAAAGGGTTTTGATGATTTTAGTCGCCCGATTAATTCATTAGTTCTACTTAAGGAATTAGGGAGTCATACCATAAAGTGACCCTTTAAATCTAATACAAATCTAATATAAATCTAATATGAAAGTTAATATTCTACTCAAAAAAACCTATTAGAAAAGTATTAACTTTAGAGATTGCCATTACTCAAAATAAAACTTATTCTGGTATCAAAGGTGATTAAACAAATCACTTTTGAGCCAAAAGACAAGGCATTTTGCTTAAGGCACTATGGCTAACTCGAAAAATTCAGAAGGAGAATCAACAATGGCTGCTGATCAATATACTATCTATATCGTCAACGAATCCTCAAGTACACAAATTTTTTGGTGTTTTTTAGAGCGTCCACAAGAACTTGCCAGCGATCCTAAAGTTTTTGCTAACTCCAACACCAACCTGCAAATTGCTTCTCGGCAACCTGGGATAAATTCATTTACTATACCCGTGCAGTATATAGTAGCAGCAGGAGCAAGTAATAATGCTGTTGCTCCGAACATTCTGGTCCAATCCAGTGTCACGAATAATGCTAATTTAGGAGATCAGTGGGAAACTTTCTACGCTAGTGTGCCTCCTAATGCGGGACCAACAATGACGAGATATGGCACGTCAGGTCCCTCACAGTCAATTCAGATGGCGTCCAGTCCATTTGAAAAAGAAAAGAACGAAGCCCTCGCATGGTATTCTAACATGACCTTTGGGATTCGAACATCACAAGGTTTTATGGGTATGACTTGGTCTCCTGATCCTAACCAACAAAGAACCTTAACCCCAAAATTATCATTCTATGTGACCATTGGAAACTACGACTCAAATTCTTTGGCCGACTTTACTACTGTATCTAGAAGTGCTGCGGAAATCTCAGTTCCATCTTCGTTTGATATACTCAATCAGACCACTGTAACATATACCTCCTCTGGAACATGGATTGTAACTCCAGGAAAACCCAAATCCTCAACCGCAATGTTAGCTGCCAGTAATTCCATCGATAGCTTGATTCAGATTGAGCATTACCTATCAAAGGCTCATGCTGATTTGATTGATTCAGTCAAACTCAGCCTTAGCAATCCCGTTTTGTCATCTAGCTCATCGCAAGAGGACTGTGAGGCGAAAATTTAAACATTACCCTCAATAGCTAAAATTTAGTGCGATCGTCTTTTTTCTCACTGCGATCGCCCCTTCTTCTAGATTAGGTTGAAACAACAAAACCCAACACTAATAAAGGTGTGTTACTGCGGTGACACACCTTTTACTATCAGCGGCGATCGCTTATAGATCTCTCTATTGGTCAAACTTTGGCAAGACGCGATCGCAGAGGAAAAATTGTTATTCCGCCATCAGGATATGCTATAAATGGGGGATATTTCAGTTGGCAAAGTGGCAATGATTTGGAACTAGCATTTGAATGGGATAAACAGAAAGCAAAAATAAATCAAAGAAAACGTAACATTTCTTTTGAAGAAGCATCCACCGTATTTGATGATCCCTTAGCTGTAAATTTCGATGATCCTGACCATTCTACAGGGGAGAATCGCTATTATCTTATAATAGGTTTATCAGATCAAAGTAAATTTCTATTTGTTTCTTATACGGATCGTGATCATAAAATTCGTTTAATTAGTGCAAGATTAGTTACACCCAAAGAAAGGAGATATTATGAACGAGAAAATCCAAGATGAATTAGAAGATGACTTGCGAGAAGAATATGATTTAAGTCAACTTAAAAATCCTGTTTGCGGAAAATATTACCAACAGTATCGGGAAGGTCATAGCGTTACTATTCATCATGAAGATGGAACAAAAACGGTTGAACATTTTCCAGCGCAAAATGATGTAATTATTCTTGATCCTGATGTTAAAAAATATTTTCCTAATTCGGAATCCGTTAATGCGACCTTAAGAAGTTTAATTAAATTAATTCCTCAATAATAGTGCGATGCCTACGGCACTGCATAGCAGCACGCCGCTCTTGTAGGTTGGGTTGAGGCAACGAAACCCAACAATATTTTATTTAAGGTGTGTTACTTCGGTGACATACCTTTTATCTATCAGTCATCAGGAGAGCTTATTTATTTTCTGCTTAGATCAGTTAAAATTGAGGAATGATCGGCCTAGAAATTGGGTTTATCTTCGTACTTAACCTTAACATGAGAGTGTAGGCTGGGTTTCACTATCGTTCAACCCAACCGTATTTTATCTATTCCTTGCTGAGATTCAGTTAAAATTGTAGCGTTATCACCATGAGTTAGATAGAACCCAACATCCATGATCATCTCTCTCAAAGAAGCCCAGGCTAAACTCCCCGAACTGATTGACAATCTCAAACTGGGGGAAGAATTGTTAATCACCGACAATAATCGTCCAATTGCCCAATTAATCGGGCCAATACCCATACCGCCCCAACGCCTAGTCCCCGGACTATGTCAAGGAATGATTACCATCGTAGCTGATGACGAAGAACATTGGCAAGATTTTTTGAAAACTTAAATAGAGATTTAACACTATGACTAAATTAGATATAGCTCAAGCTAAATCCGATCTCTCAAAACTTCTCGATTTGGCAATTAACGGAGAAGAAATTGTTATTATGCAAGGCGACGAGCCAGTAGCCAAAATTTCCCCCATCAAACGACCCTTAAAACGAGGAAGTGCTAAGGGAAAAGTATGGATGAGCGATGACTTTGATGAACCTCTTGAAGACTTTCAAAATTACAGGGAATGACTTTTTTATTGGACACACATATTTTTCTTTGGTTTGTTAATGACGATCCTAGATTAAGCAATGCTCTCAAAGATTTAATTGAAGATGAGAACAATTTTAGTTATCTTAGTATCGCCAGTCTTTGGGAAATGTCTATTAAATATAATTTAGGAAAGTTAAGGTTAGTTCCTTCCTATGAAGAGTTTATTGAGAAAGAAGTGAACGAAAGTAGGATTGTTTTACTAAATCTTGAACTAGAGCATCTAAAAATTAATGCTTCTCTACCTTTTCACCACAGAGATCCTTTTGATCGCATTATTATTGCTCAATCTATGGCTGAAAATCTCCCTATCATTACAAGTGATTCAATTTTCAGTCAATATTCGATTGCGCTTATTTAGTGTAACTCAACAAATGAAAATATTATTGATCTTAGATCAAGATGAAGGAATAGCTCCCAATGATCCAGCCGCTCTTCTAGATTAGATTGAAGCAACGAAAACCAACACTAATAAAGGTGTGTTACTTCGCTGACATACCTTTTACCTATCAGGAATCAGTTTGCTTATGGCCTCATGAACGAGATATTTGCCCTGATACACTTTACTTAGATTCAGTTAAACTAAAATGATCATCATCTTGCTTGTTAACTAACGAACAATTGACAAACTGATGATCCTGTTATACTAAATTAGGTATCAACCTTAATCATTATCCCCAACATGGGAGATAAACCCATTTACTGGATTGGGACGTCAAGGGAAGATATTAGAGATTTTCCTGAAGACGCAAAGCGTAAAGCAGGTTTTCAACTGAGAGCTATTCAACAAGGAGAGAAACCCAATGATTTTAAACCCATTCCCATTATTGGTCAAGGAACAGAAGAAATTAGAATTTGGACAGGAGAAACCTACAGAATCTTTTATGTGGCAAGGTTTAAAGAAGCGATTTATGTCCTTCATGCTTTCGGTTAAAAAACACAGAAAACCTCGAAAAAAGAAATTGAATTGGGACAACAATGTTATCAACAAATGATTCAATTTAGACAACAATTACAGGAGGGATAACCATGACACAATCTAACACTATTGAGATCACTTTTGGTAGCGATAACATCTTTGAAGATTTAGGATTTAACAGTGAAGAAGCAACTAACTTAAAAATTAGAGCCGATTTGATGTTAACCTTGCGGTCTTTTATCCTCGAAAAAAGATGGACACAGCAAGAAGCCGCCACTTTTTTCGAGGAAACACAACCGAAAATTAGTGATTTAATGAATGGAGAAATTAGCCGTTTTACTGTTGATAAATTACTCAGTCTTTTAGATAAAACGGGAATGAAAGTTAAACTCGAAATCTTCACCAAGTAACTTAAAATCATCAACAATTGACCATGAACAAGGGTTACATCCACATGGGAAAAGGATTTAATTCATCTTCCGTCAAAGTCTCTTTTAACCATCCCATGCTAACAGGAACATCATACAATCTTCCTGCCCCTAAACGCTTCCACATATGACGCATTCCGGGGATAATGACTTTAGCTACCCTTAAACCAATATCAGGACGAGTCTGATCTAATACTAACATTTCCATCCCCTTTGACTCAACAATTCGCTGACACAATTTAACATCCGCTAATAAGTCATCACTAGCTAATTGTAAATAATCATAACTTTTTTTCGGTATTATTTTACTATCGGGAACTAAATAAGATTGATTGCTTAACCTTGCAGTTTGCCACCATTTAACCGCCAAAGGATCAGCAGAAGAATTATAAATCGTTGTCCCATCTTCCTTAAAAGATAACACATTCGGCAAGATTTGATTAACCTCAGTTAACGCCCGACTAATAGCAATTTTCGGGTCAAAATGCGCCCCATACCCTAACAAAATGTCCTCCACTTCCCGCTCCTTTCTCGGACTAATAGCGGCAAAACAAGGGATATTCAAATCACTGGTAATATCTAACACCCATAGCTCCCGATTTAACCCCTCATAATATTGCTTTAATTGCTCAAAATATGGCTCATTAAAGCTCTCTAAATTAACGGAAGGTTTAACTAATTGATTATACCACCATAAAGCCACACAATCTCGTTCCACTAACTCCATAAACCCTTGTAAAATCGCTTCCTCTATCGTATTTCCTGCGGCGCAGCCATTAGAATCAGCCCAACAATCTAAGGGTTCAGATTGAGAATAACCATAATAACAATATCCCGTCGGTAAATACTTAAAATCTTGAGCAGTTAAAGACCATACAGGAGTCCAATCAATGATTCTAGTTTCATCAAAAGGTTCAGGTACTTTTTGAAACCATCCTTGATTCTTCCCATTCCATTCTTCTCGATGTTGATATTGTTTTTGACTAAAATTCATACATTTGTTAGGATGAATAGCTTTATCTCCTAACTCTTGATAACTCGCTTTTTCTCTGATTTCATTCCCTTGAAAAACTCCCGAATAGCGCTCAATAGCTTCACAAAATCCACTTGCTTTTGCTTGACTATCTGTGCGGCCTTTTCCCGCACTTCTACCTCCAATATTTTGCCGTAAACTGTCTAAATCATCAAACAGGCCGCGAAAATGATGTTTCGCCACATAAGTATGAACTAAAGCATTCCCTTGTATCTTATTTAATTCTCGCACAATTCCCGTAATAAAACCGATATGATGTTGATAGGTTTTTAAGGTTTCTTCAGGAGAACAAAAACGATGTCCCCCATCACTGGTAAAAGCCTTTTTACGATGTCCCAAAACCACGGGTAAAGGTGTTTTATTTAGAGAATATCCACAACTAGGACAGTTCGGACGTTTAACTAAAATATGCTCTTGAAATTGTAAATTTAAAGTATCATAAGTCATTAGAATTCCTTCTAAACGTTGATTTTTACCTTGAATAATCCACTTAAAAACCTCCATAGCTGTCATATTTAA
Source organism: Microcystis sp. M079S1 (assembly GCF_020246425.1). Lineage (NCBI taxonomy): Bacteria > Bacillati > Cyanobacteriota > Cyanophyceae > Chroococcales > Microcystaceae > Microcystis > Microcystis sp. M079S1. Next base: position 26,112 of record NZ_JADBSZ010000019.1, on the reverse strand, counting down.
AACCGTCTGTATTGTCGCCGAAGAAAACCCTAAAGGAGAAATTAAAGAAATCTTATTTTCTCTCTGTCTAATGATAAATTCCTCCACGGGACGATTATCTCGTAATCGTTGAGCCAAACAATGCCAACAACCAGTTTTATCGGGATCAAATAAGGGACCAATCCAGGCTAGATTTCCCAGGGGATTAACTAATAACCACGGTTTTTGTGAGGCTAAAGCTTGTTGATTAATACTCTCTAAATCAGGATGAAGATAATTATCGGTTAAAATAATGGTTAAGTCTCCTTCATCTGCGACTTGAACTTGCAAGGAATTCAAAATATTGATCAAATCTTGCTGGGGAATTGCGCCTAGGCTTTTAACTGTAACCTTCAGAGATTGTAATCGTTCAAAAGCTTGGGATTGAGAAACCTGAAGATGATGGCATAAAATTGCTAAATTAGACGGTAATAATTCTTTTTTTTCTAACAAAAACCCTTGTTTATATAACTGAAAAATCGCTTTTTGAATTGCCAGACTATAGTTAATAATAACTGCAAACGAATTAGGATTATTGGGATTAATTTCTTGATTTTGTAAAAATTCTAACTGAAGAATATCAATAATTTCATCAAGATTACGTTGACCATCGATTAATCTGACTAAACGATAATAAAGCGGCTCTTGAAAACAGATTGATTCTCGCTCAGATAGAAAAAATACCGTATTTGGTTCTAGGGTTTCAATTGAATAGGCAGGATTCCAATCAAGCTGGTTGAACACAATTTTTACTCTCTTTTTAAGGTATAGTTAAGGTTGATTATATACCTATAATATAAGGTTGATAGCAGTTATCTTAATAGTGAGGTGCGAAGTTTTCGTTTTGGGGAACAGGGAGGGAGCAGCCCATTTATGCCAAAATATAAAAGCGATCGCTAAAAGTGATTAAATTTATGCAATATGATACCAAATCCGCTTTTAATAGCATGATTAACTCCCAATCCAACTTTAAAAACCCAGTTATGGATTGTTTCCCCCTGCTCCCTGCTCCCTGCTCTGGCGCTCCCCAATCTCCTCCACCTTTTAAACAGGATTTGGTATCAGACCCCTAATTTCTTCCCTGCCTGAAATTTCTCAATTTCTCGGAATAAATTTGACTACCAAAATCAGGGTAAATAGCCCAAATATCAACTTAATAAAGTTTTAATAGACATTTAAGCCCTAATATATTAATCTTACTTTTTTTAAAGCCGATATGCTGCCTCGCTAATCCTTTTAAGACTTGAAAACTTGGTATTCTGTCAGGGGTTGGCCGTGAGAGGGGTCAATTTTCAAGGATAATTTGTAACAGAGTGTTGAAAATTCCTTTAATCTTAGTTATGAGCGATCGCCCACCAGAACTAACCCTAGCCGACCAGGCCCCTGCCAACCACGAATGTCGCTCCTGCGGCTACGTTTACGACCCCAGCAAGGGAGATAGTAAAACCAACACTCCCGCTGGAACCCCCTTCGAGGAATTGCCAGAAACGTGGCGCTGTCCCGTGTGTGGTGTGCGTCGTTCCCAATTTATCAACATCGGAGCTAAAGATGCTCCTTCGGGATTCCAAGAAAATCTTAGCTATGGTTTTGGAGTCAACCGTCTGACTCCGGCACAAAAAAATATTTTGATTTTCGGGGCTTTAGCGCTAGGATTTGTTTTCTTTATTAGTTTATATGGTTTAAACTAACTCAAGCACTCATTATCTTTAATCCAACGGCTCTTATGAGCCTGTAACCCATCGGGGACAAACCCTAATCCGTCCCGATTCCTTGACCAATACCTCTGAACCATTGATGAGAAAACTGAAACAATTCGTAATAGTTCTAGCTGTAGCCTTTTTCTGCTTTAGCTGTAGTAGTGTGCCATCCCTGAGCAGTAGTCCTTGGCAAATCCTCACCCTCGACACTGACTCCACTTTTGCCGATATCGCCTTTACCGACGACCTGCAGCACGGTTGGTTAGTGGGAACCAAATCTACCCTCTTTGAAACCAGCGATGGGGGGGACAGCTGGCAGCAAAAAGTCCTCAACCTTGGCGAAGAAAAAGTTAGCTTTAGCGCCGTCAGTTTCCACGACCAAGAGGGTTGGATTGTCGGTAAACCCTCAATTCTTCTCCATAGCGAAGACGGGGGCAGCAGCTGGTCCCGTATCCCCTTAAGTGAAAAATTACCCGGTTCCCCCTACGGAATTATCGCTCTGAACGACAAAACCGCCGAAATGGTCACGGATTTAGGTGCTATCTACCGCACCAAAGACGGGGGCAAAACTTGGCAAGCTTTAGTGGAAGGTGCTGTGGGTGTGGCCCGGACAATTGTTCGTTCCCATGATGGTAAATATGTGGCCGTTTCCGCACGCGGGAACTTTTATTCCACTTGGGAACCGGGGTCAACAGAATGGCAACCCCACAATCGTCTTTCTTCCCGCCGTTTACAAAAAGTCGGTTATGGTGAAAAAGGGGAACTGTGGGCCCTGGCCCGGGGTGGTCAACTACAATTTACTAGCCCCAATGATCTCGATACATGGGAAGATAAGGTATTCCCCGAGTTTTCCACCAGTTGGGGACTTTTGGACCTCAACTACCGCAGCCCCGAAGAAATTTGGGTCGCTGGTGGTAGCGGCAATCTCTTGGTCAGTCATGACAGCGGCCAATCTTGGCAAAAAGATCGCGCGGTGGAAAGTGTCCCCTCCAATCTCTATCGAATTGTTTTTATCAATTCCGACAAGGGTTTTGTCTTGGGACAAAATGGGGTTTTACTGAAATATAATCCCCCTAGCGAATCGGCCTAAAACTTGTCTCAGGGTCAACAAAGTCTCTATTATAGAGATTGAATTTTTCAAGTCCTATCATTCCGAGGAGAACCGTCCATGTCAGGTAGTACCGGCGAACGTCCTTTTGGCGATATCGTTACCAGTATTCGTTACTGGATTATCCATAGCATCACCATCCCCATGCTGTTTATCGCAGGTTGGTTATTCGTGAGTACTGGTTTGGCTTACGATGTTTTTGGCACTCCCCGTCCCGATGAGTATTACACTCAAGAGCGTCAAGAATTACCGATCATTAATGATCGCTTTGAGGCCAAAAATCAAATCGAGCAGTTTAATCAGTAGTTTACTTTAATTAAGGATAAAAACAATGGCTAGTGGTAATCCCAATCAACCCATTTCTTACCCCATTTTCACCGTTCGCTGGTTGGCAGTTCATACCTTAGCGGTCCCCACTGTCTTCTTTATCGGTGCAATTGCGGCAATGCAGTTTATTCAACGCTAGGAGAACAATTATGGAAAGAACACCTAATCCGAATCGGCAAGCTGTCGAGTTAAATCGTACTTCTCTTTACCTAGGTTTACTCCTAGTTGCTGTCTTGGGAATTTTATTTTCCAGCTATTTCTTTAACTAATTAGTCCCGATTCATTGTCATCGCAATTAGGAGGTGTTATTCATGTTCGCAGAAGGTCGTATTCCTTTGTGGTTAGTCGCCACCATCGCCGGTCTAGGCGTTATCGCTGTGCTTGGTCTTTTCTTCTACGGAGCTTACGCTGGTTTAGGTTCCTCTATGTAATTCCATTACGGGTAATTTCCCCCAGCAAGGCCTAGTTATTTCTATAACTAGGCCTTGCTGAAAAAGTAGGGGCGAAGCATTCGCATAGGAAATCTACGGTTTCAGCGATAGGTTATGCCCGAATGCTTCGCCCCTACAGGACGCGGGCCGATGAAGATGTAAGGTTTTGAAACATGATTCTCTCAAAATCTTGCACCTGTGGGAGCGAAAAAAGACCCTAAGACCCTTACCTAGTCTATATTTCACATTTATTCAGCAAACCCTAACTAGCGGTTTTTTCAGTATTCGGTTAAAAGTAAAGCTCGATCGAACTTTATACTAATACTAAATCCGTTGAGTAACGCACAGAAAACGGGTTTCTCGGAGAAACCCGTTTTCTACTCATGCACTCATGCAAAAAGGGGAATAAATAGGGTTTGCGGCAAAAAGTTTGTTGGTGGGGTTAGGAGTCGGTCGTCGGTCGTCGGTCGTCAGTAGCCGGTCGTTTCAGGCTTTCTTGCCCTCTCTTTTCGTACCAGTTTATGTACTACAAGAAGGATAATGCCAGGTTTTTGAAGGTCTTAATCCTATATTCGCAGCATGAACATCGGATTTTAACAGGTCAAAAGCCTTATTTTAAAAGGGTTTTACCATTATTCAGCCAGCCCTAATTAAAAAAAGGAGTCAAAGACTTGACTCCTTTAGTTATATGGATGATTTAGCTAAAACTAAACTTCTTGTTTACGAGTGCTAAGATCACCCAATTTTTGGAATAAACCGAATTCCACTTGTTCTTCCAGATCGGGATCGACCCCGGCGAATACGTCGCGGTAGATGGTACGAGAACCGTGCCAGATGTGACCGAAGAAGAATAGTAAAGCAAAGACAGCATGACCGAAAGTAAACCAACCTCTCGGAGAAGTGCGGAATACCCCGTCAGACTTCAGGGTTTCGGTGTCAAACTCGAAAGCTTCACCGAGTTGCGCTTTACGGGCAAATTTCTTCACATCAGCAGGATCGCTGAAGACCTGACCATCGAGAGCGCCACCGTAGAAAGAAACGGTAACACCACTTTGTTCGATACTCAGTTTCGATTCCGCACGACGGAAAGGAATATCGGCGCGAACGATACCTTCCGAGTCGGTCAGGACAACGGGGAAGGTTTCAAAGAAGTTAGGCATCCGACGCACGCTAAGGACGCGACCTTCGCCATCTTTGAACACGGGGTGTCCTAACCAAGATTTAGCGATACCGTCACCGCTATCCATGGCACCAGTACGGAATAAACCACCTTTAGCGGGGCTATTACCGACATAATCATAGAAAGCCAGTTTTTCAGGGATTGCTTGGTAAGCTTCGGCGATGGTGGCTCCGTTGGCGATGCTGGCCTCGACGCGACGCTCAATTTCTTCTTGGAAATAGCCCTTATCCCATTGGTAACGGGTCGGGCCAAAGAGTTCGATCGGGGTGGTAGCATTACCGTACCACATGGTTCCGGCCACGACGAAAGCGGCAAAGAAAACGGCGGCGATACTGCTAGAAAGCACCGTTTCGATATTACCCATTCTCAGCGCTTTATAGAGTCTTTCGGGGGGACGAACGGTTAAATGGAATAAACCGGCGATAATCCCGACGATACCCGCAGCAATGTGGTGAGCTACCACACCCCCGGGGTTAAAGGGGTTAAAACCAGCCGGTCCCCATTCGGGAGCTACGGGCTGCACATGACCGGTTAAACCGTAGGCATCGGAAACCCACATCCCGGGACCCCAAAGGCCTGTTTGATGGAAAGCACCGAAACCGAAGCAGAGTAAACCGGATAAGAACAGGTGAATACCGAACATTTTCGGCAAATCGAGCGCAGATTCGCCCGTGCGGGGATCGATAAATAATTCTAAATCCCAGAAAACCCAGTGCCAAACCGCCGCTAGGAATAGCAGACCGGATAAGACGATATGAGCGGCGGCAACGCCTTCAAAAGACCAGAAACCGGGGTCAACACCAGTTTCGCCGGTGACGCTCCAGCCACCCCATGAACCAGTGACACCTAAACGGGCCATGAAGGGCAGCACGAACATTCCTTGCCGCCACATCGGGTTTAATACGGGGTCACTGGGGTCGAAAATAGCAAGCTCATAGAGGGCCATGGAGCCAGCCCAACCCGCTACCAGTGCGGTGTGCATCAGGTGAACGGAAATTAAACGGCCCGGGTCGTTGAGAACGACTGTGTGTACTCGATACCAAGGTAGTCCCATTGACTACGCTCCTCCTATTGACAATTTAGTGTCCACTTAGACGCTTTTTATATTCAGGGTGAAAATATAAGCCCAACAATCTCGACTGTTAAGTGCAAGAGTTAGCCGACCTACATTATCCCTTGAAAAGTGTATCTATTCTAAAGAAGTGTAACTATTGTTAGAACAGATTTCAAGTCTTTGCGATCGGTCTTCCGCCAGAATATTCCAGATCAGGGAGTGGGGTGTGGGCTGTAGGGTGTAGGGTGTGGGGTGTGGGGTGCGGGGTGTGGGCTGTAGGGTGTGGGGTGTAGGGTGTGGGGTGTGGGGTGTGGGGTGTGGGCTGTGGGCTGTGGGGAGATGGGGAATTATGACTGATAACTGATAACTGATAACTGATAACTGATTACTTCCTCAGCACTTCTTCGGCATTTTGCAGGATTTCGAGGACTTGTTCGGCACTAATCAAGCGTTTTAGCACCACTTGCCCGATGGTGGGGACAGTATCGGCAATTTCGGCACTCTTGGGGGCAACTTCTACCATAATCACGGCTTCTTCCACCTTATAAAGCCATAAAACCTGTTCTCCCTCTAAAATACCGATATTTAATCGCTCTATCTGCGGTGGTCGTCGCCAACTACTCGCGTGATCCCACAAACCGCCAAATTCCCACACCCGTCCTATTGTCCAACCTGCCGTTAAGAAAAAATATTTCACTTTGTTACTCAATCTAGAATCAATCTCTAGCTTTCTGGCTTAATTAGTTTTCAGCCGTCAAATTTTATCAAAAAACTGCTAACGTCCCGTTAATTTCACCACCCCAATGCCCCCAAAGTATAGACCCAAGACCGCCCCTGCTAACAGGGATTGGGTGAGAGGATCTGTGGAAGGGGTTAAAATCGCGCCTAAAATCACCGCCCCCAAAACCACGAAACGCCAACCCGATAACATCGTTTGCGAGGAAATAATGCCTAAAAAGCTCAAAATCAATTGAATAACGGGAATTTGAAAGGCGATGCCGGTACTAAAAAGTAAAAGTAAGACAAATTCAAAATAGCGCTCGATCGACCAAGCTTGTTCGACCACTTCCGCCCCATAATTGACAAAAAAGTTTAAAGCGGCGGGAATCAGGGCAATATAGGCAAAAAATAAACCGGCAAAAAATAAGACACTCGATCCTAACACTACCGGGACAATTAAACGCCGTTCGCGACGGGTTAACCCCGGCAGCACAAAGAGGATAATTTGCAAGAGAATGACGGGACTAGCCACCAGTATGCCGCTATATCCAGCTACTTTTAGGGAGACGAAAAAAAATTCTCCCGGGGCCAACTGCAAAAATTTTACCCCTTGGGCAGGGACTTCCAGCACTTGTACTAGGGGTTTAACGAAGATAAAACATCCCACCGCACCCACAGCCACGGCAATTAAACTATAAAAAATCCGGCGCCGCAATTCCTCCAAGTGGTCAAATAAGGACATTTCCACTTCTCCGGGCAATTCGTCGAGAAATTCGGTACTGTCTGGGGGCGGGGTTTTTACTTCTGTCGATGACATGGCTTTCGCTCGATCGTTCTCTACTCAAGCCTTTATCCTAGCATTGATAACCCTTGGCTATCAGGAGACAGGAGACAGGAGACAGGAGACAGGAGTCGGGGTCAGTATTCAGCTTTTATTTATTCTCCCTGCTCCCCATCTCCCCACTTCCTAATCACTTTAAAAAAATTTGCTATGATATAAGCACTTGTTTAGTATTTGGTAAAAATTACCATAAACCCCACCGTGTTCACAACTGTTCAACCCGCAAATCGTTCGAGCTTACCTGATGACCTATTTACGGCAATTAAAGAGCTTAAACGGCAATTAAACGCCGTTATTCTGGCTCACTACTATCAAAATTCTGACATACAGGATATAGCTGATTATATTGGTGATTCTCTAGGTTTATCCCAACAGGCTGCCCGAACGCCAGCAGATGTGATCGTATTTGCGGGGGTTCACTTCATGGCAGAAACAGCTAAAATCTTAAACCCAGATAAGTTGGTATTGCTGCCGGATTTAGATGCAGGATGTTCTTTAGCTGATAGTTGTCATCCTGAAGATTTTGCTCGTTTTAAAGCCCAATATCCCGATCATATCGTGATTTCCTATATCAATTGCAGTGCAGAAATTAAAGCTATGAGTGATATTATCTGCACCAGTTCTAACGCAGTCAAAATAGTTAATCAAATCCCTGCCCATCAACCGATTATCTTCGCTCCCGATCGCAATTTAGGTCGTTACGTCAGTCAGCAAACTGGTAGAGATTTAGTTCTCTGGCAGGGTAGTTGTATTGTCCATGAAACTTTTTCCGAACGCAAGATAATAGAATTAAAAGTCGCCCATCCAGAAGCAAAAATTATCGCCCATCCTGAGTGTGAAGCATCGGTTTTACGCCATGCAGATTATATTGGTTCCACGACGGCACTATTAAATTATTCCCTGAAAAGTTCCGAAAAAACCTTTATTGTCGCCACAGAACCGGGGATTATTCACCAGATGCAAAAATCCGCCCCAGAGAAACTATTTATCCCCGCACCAGCTTTAAATAACTGTGCTTGTAATGAGTGTCCCTACATGAGACTGAACACTCTCGAAAAATTGTATCTCTGTATGCGAGATAAAACTCCAGAAATTACTATTTCTGAAGATTTAAGAGTTAAGGCACTGTTGCCGATTCAAAGAATGTTAGAAATGTCTTAATCAGTAATCAGTTATCAGTTATCAGTTATCAGATGGCGCAATAATATTATTGTAGGGGCGAATTGCATTCGCCCTCTTTTAATAACTTCTGCTGCTCACCATAAGTGAGAGAAAGTCACAAATATGAGATGCACCCTGTGAGTTTTCAGTTCATTAGACATATCCAAAAATTATAACCCAATCACAGCTTGCTTTTATCTCATGTACTAATAAATAGTTCGATAACTGAAATGTATATCTATCGTTGCTAATTCAATTTAACCGAAAAAATATGGGGACATTAAAATCATTTTTATTTGGGTAAGTTTCTGATCTAGAAATAATTTTAGTCTTGAGACAATATTAGGTAGAAGTCCACTGATTACTGATTACTGTTTAGTGAAATGCTGAAGATAAATTTTTTCGTTGTGTTTGATGGATTGAAAAAAATCGACAATGGGACGAGGATAACTAACCCCTAAAATCACACCATAAAGCTTTTGTTCCTCTGGAGATAATTTATAAGGTTCGTGAATTTTATCGCCTTTTATTAGGGCTAATTCGGGCAACCAGTGACGTAAATAATCACCTTTGGGATCATAATCTCTCGACTGTTTAGGGGTATTAAAATAACGAAATCCTCGCGCATCATTGCCGACACCAGCAGTGTAATTCCAATTGCCCCAATTACTACAGACATCGTAATCAATTAATAACGACTCGAACCATTCTGCTCCCATGCGCCAATCAATACCGAGATTTTTGGTCAGAAAACTAGCGACATTTTGCCGGCCACGATTTGACATAAATCCTGTAGCGGCTAATTCTCTCATATTAGCATCTACAAGGGGATAACCGGTTTTTCCATCACACCAGAGATTAAATCTTTCCCAATCTTCTAGCCAAGGTAAATTAAGTTCTTGCAAACCAGATTTATAGAAGATTGTATTACCGTGTTTACTGCAAATAAATCGGAAAAAATCTCGCCATAATAATTCAAAAATCAGCCAATAGGTAGAGTCATTTTTTACTCTCGTTTGCTCATACTTTTGTACTTCCTCGTAGATATAACGGGGGGAAAGACAGCCAAAACTTAACCAAGCTGAGAATTTTGAGGAATAATTAGTCCCTAACATTTCATTCCTGGTTTCCTTATAGGTTTTCAAGGAATCACTATCCCAAATATATTCTTTAACCCGTAATTTTCCTGCCATTTCACCCCCTTGAAACGACAAAACCCCTCCCCGGTCTAGAATTGGTTCTGTTAAGCCTAAATCGTTTAAACCCGGAAGGTTTCCCAAATCTATTTTAGGTAATTTTGTCAACTTTTTCGGCGTGGGATAAGTTGTTCTTATTTGCCAATGACGTTCTACTTGTTTACGAAAATTAGTAAATAATTCTGGTAATTGATTAAGGGTAAAAGGCAAGTCATCAGGATGATATAAAGTGGCTGTCCAAAAAGTTTTTATCTGCACGGGAACCCCGGATAAAGCCTTATTTACCGCTTTTTCTACCGCTAATTCCTCTGCTGTTACCTCTTGATGATAATAAACCTTGGCTATCTGCAATTCTTGAACTAATTGCGGGATAAGTTCTTCTGGGGTTCCCCGTCGGATAATTAAATTACCGCCTAAACTTTCCAGAGATTGTCGCAAATCTGCTACGCTTTCTAATAAAAATTTAGCCCGGAACTTGCCAGTTTTTGGAAACCCGTAGGAAGTAAACCCAAATTGACGCTCATCAAAACAATAGAAGGGAATTATCTCTAATTGTTCTTGAATGGCTCGATAAATTGCCTCGTGATCGTGAACCCGCAGATCATTGCGATACCAGATTAAAACCCGCATTTAACATCAATTAAAAGTTGATAACTGATCAATAAGTAGTTAGCTGTTAAAAACCATCAGACACCCCCCTTAATAAGGGGGGCAGGGGGGATCGGCACCTCCCTTATTAAGGGGGGATTAAGGGGGGATCTATCTTCAATTTAATTATCTTTTGCCGTAGTAATGGCCATAGTAACGATAATTGTGGTCTTTCCGACTAACATTATTAGCCACTAAACCTAACACGGAAATGTGGGATAATTTCAGATCTTCGAGCAGATTTTTCAGCGCAAAGCGATCGGTTTTGCCCAGTTTGGTGACGAGAATCAGTCCGGTGGCCATGGCGGCGAGAATTTTTGCATCGGCAAAAGCGGCGATCGGTGGTAGATCGTAGATAATTAGATCGAAGGCGTGGTCTTGCTGTAATTGCGAGATCATCTCCTGCATTCTCTGGGAAGAAAGCAAGCGGGTTGGATCCGGGGGAATTGAACCGGCGGTAAGAATCGATAAATTCTCGTGGCGGGGTAGGGATTGAACGGCCTCGTTCCAATCGAGACCCTCGGCGAGGACATTACTAAGGCCGTGGTCGTTATCGAGATTAAGTCGCAGGTGAATCTGAGGTCGTCGCAGGTCGGCATCCACCAATAAGACTTTTTGTCCCATACGAGCGGCAGCCTTAGCGATATTTATTGCCATGGTGGTTTTACCATCTCCCGGTGAGACAGAACTAATCACGAGGGACTTGAGAGGGGAATCGGAACCGAGGAGGCGAATATTGGTGTTAAGAGTGTGGAAAGCCTCCGAGAAGGGGGAGAAATTATAGTAGTAGGGGTTTTCGTTGGCTGATTTTGGGGTACTATTAGGGATAGTGATTTTGCGATCGCCGACTGTTAACTGGGGTAGGGCGGTGTTCACTTTTTCGATCTTATCGATGTCTTTGTTCCAGGGAATTGCGCCTAAAAGGGGTAGCTTGGCATCTTCTTTTAGTTCATCTGCACTGTGATGAACGGGGTCTAATCTTTCAGCTAAAAAGGCCGCCCCTATACCTAGTAACAGTCCACCAATAACCCCTAAAGCCAGATTTCGCACGGGTTTAGGAGAAACGAATTCTTCCTCTACCTCTGGTGGGGAAATTAGTTGCCAAGGCACCACTTGTTGTGCCACCTTGAGTTGGAGTTTTTGTTGTTCCTCCAGAAAACGGCCGAGACTGGTGGTGGCAATTTCCAATTCTCGCTGCAAATCCGTATAACGACGGGCTAAAACCGCCAGATTTTTGACCGAGGCTTTCTGTTGTTCCAGGGACCGGGCAAGGGATTCTACCTTAATTTCTAGGGTTTGGCGACTGTTAGCGGCTTCTACCAATTGCTGGGTTAATTCTACCCGCAAAGCGCTTCGTGATACCAAAGCCGGGGAATTACCCACTGTCTGGGGCAGTTTTTCCCCTAGGGTTCTCTGGGCTTCGTTTTGCAGTAGGGGCAGTAAATTAGCGCGTTTTTCCTCTAGGGTGGCGATTATCGGGCTATCCTTGGCAAAAACTGCCGATTGTTTCGCCAATTCCACTTCCACTTCCTGCAGCTGCTTGAGCAAATCTTGATAACCGGGAGATTCACTGAGATAAGTGGCGATAATTGCTTGATTAGGGGCCAATCCCACCTGTTGCTGTAAAGCTTGATAGCGAGAGTTAATTTCGTTAAGGGCAACTTGGGCTGCCCGATAATCTTGTTCAGTAGTGGTTAACTGTTGTGATAAACGAGTCGCCTCTTTATCGGGATCCAGGAAATTGTATTGCTGCCGGAATTGCTGCATTTGTTTTTGTAGAGTATTGACTCGTTCCCGCAGTAAGGGTAATTGAGCGTTAACAAAATCCAAACCTTGATTAATTTCGGTCTTCCGTTCCTGAGAACTATAGTTTAGGTAATGACGGGCTAAATTATCTAAAACCAGCTTAATTTTTTCCGGTTCCGCATCTTGATAGGAAATTTCTAAAACTTTCGTCTCTTTTAATTGACTAATTTCGAGATCAGATTGGCCAGTTTTACTGATTAAATCACTGTAGGTAAAATCGGGATACTTAGGGGTTATTTTACTAAGGATGGGGTTAAGAAGTTGAGGACTGGTTAAAACAGCGATTTGGGTATCATAATCGATGTCTTCACCACCTAACTGAGGTAGGATATCTTGGGCTGCCAACCTGAGAGAATTTTTATTTTCCTCAATCGGTTGACCGATGAGCAGCAGGAATCTACCTTGATAGATAGGGGTTTTTAAGAAAGTCCAAGTAGCGATCGCACCTGTTACTCCTAGGGTGATGCCAGCGATTAACCACCGGCGATGCTTGAAGACAGAAAAAACTTGGCGTAGGTTGAGTTCCTCTTCTTCCTGTGTCAGGGAGGGGATAAAAGCCGGTTGAGCAAAAATTGGCAGATTTGCCTGGTTGTGGGTTTTCAAAGCCCCGTTTTGTTGGTTGTTCAACGCCCCGTTTTGTTGGTTGTTCATCATTAATCAAATATTCAAGGGATAACTCTATTAAAAGATTTTGCGGTAGCAATCTGGCTCGATTAATCACCGATTAATCATAACACCGCACTACAATGATAACCCTTGTTTTTGCAGTAATTACCAAATAAGGTGCGTTTAACCTAGTCAATGCCACTGGCTGCTTGACATACCCCCCCTGAACGGTTACAAATTATGTGCTATCCTGCCAATGGCAATACTCATTTGCTCTTATAACAAGCTAAACCGCCATAACCACCATCACACGAGAGCCTAAATGACAATCCCATTAGCACCTCGCATCTCTGATACTTTACCCCCCATTACCTGGGAGAAATTGCCAGCGGATTTTGTCCTGCCTGATGAACCAGTGGAAAGCACCCTACAACCCCTCCTCGCGGCGGCTTTGCGAGAATCTTTAGAATTAGCCAGTTTAATTGTGGAAGCGAGTCTTATTGCTTCTAATTTTGGCATTTGCGCCACCGTTGGCGGTAAGACAGTAGTAAAAGCTCCCGATTGGGTTTATGTACCCGCAGTAGCACCTATCCCAGAAGGAGAAATTCGCCGCAGCTACACGCCTCATGCAGAAGGGGAAGTACCAGCAATTGTCATGGAATTCATCTCAGAAACGGAGGGAGGGGAGTATTCTATCAATCCCCACTATCCCTATGGCAAGTGGTATTTCTACGAGCGAATCTTACAAGTACCTGTCTATATTATTTTTCAACCACAAACCGGAGAATTAGAAGTTTATCGCTTAGTAGCAGGGAAGTATGAGTTACAGAAAGCTGATGAAAATTATCGTTACTGGCTGGCAGAAATTGGTTTATTTCTAGGAGTATGGCGGGGGAAAAAAGCGGAGATGACAGCTTATTGGTTGCGCTGGTGGGATCAATCGGGTAATTTACTATTGTGGGGGAGTGAAGGGATTGAACAGGAGCGGGAAAGAGCCGAACAAGCTGAACGGAAGGTAGAGCGCATGGCAGCGCAACTAAAGGCAATGGGAATTGACCTAGAGGCTGAATGAAGAATCGATACAACTGTAAAATTTAGTCGATCGTGTGCTATGGTAGCAACTGTTATGCGTCGAGAGGAAATATGTTGGGAAATTGCTGGCGATTGCATCTCTACTATATAGTGATTAGGTATTAATTAAAAGCCGTGTTAAAAACCTTAAAAGTAAATTATAATAAACTCGGCACGAACTTCAAAAAACAAATCAGCAATATGTCTTGGTTGTTTTTTGAGCAATTCTTCAGTTTAGGAATTGGTTTATTTGTAGGAGTTTGGGTGGCGCGGTATTTGGGACCAGATCGATATGGACAATACAACTATGCACTATCTCTTGTCGCTTTATTCATGCCATTAGTTCAATTAGGATTAAATGGAATTGTTGTCAGAGAAATAGTATTTCAAAAAGATGCGAATTCCAGGGATGAAATCTTAGGAACAACGTTTGTGATCAGATTAGTAACTGGGACGATTGCAGTCTTTTTGAGTGTAGGGACAGTAATCTATTTACGACCAGGAGATACTTTGTCGCACTGGCTAGTAGGGATTATAGCAGCAGGCAATATCTTACTCGCCTTTGATACGATTGATTTATGGTTTCAGTCGCAGGTGAAATCTAAATACGCGGCAATTAGCCGTACTACAGATTCTCTTGTTTTCAGCATCGTCAATGTCCTCCTGATACAGTTACGGGCTTCCCTGATAGCTTTTGCCGTCGCCACGGCCGCTAAAGGAACAATTAAGACAATCGGCTTGTCTATGTCTTATGGAATAGACGGCTTGTCCCTGAGGAATTGGTCTGTAAGTCTCTCTCGGGCTAAATTTTTGCTCTGGGAAAGCTGGCCACTATTTTTTTCAGGATTGGCTATAATGATACAAGCTTATATCGATCAGGTAATGCTGGGTCAGATGATCGGTGATGCCGAAGTCGGTCAATACTCAGCAGCCATGAAATTGATTGCAGTATTCGGTTTTGTCCCTATGGTTATATGTCAATCCCTTGCTCCAGCCGTGTCGGAAGCAAAGTTGGCTAATAACAGCCTATATTTTAATCGCTTGGAGAATATCTACCGATTAATGTTTATCTTATTTTTGTTAGTTTCTATCCCTATTTTCCTCTGGTCTAGTAAAATTGTCATAATTCTGTTTGGTCAAGAATACAAGGAGGCAGGAATCTTGTTATCCTTATTTGCCATTCGATTATTTTTTACTAATTTTGGAGTAGCAAAATCTTTGTTTATTACCAATGAGAGCTTATTTAAATATTCAATGCTTACAGCTATCATCGGTTCTTTAGTTAATGTTATACTGAATTATATACTGATTCCTCACTATGGAGCCGTTGGAGCTTTATGGGCGACAATAGCATCCTTTGGAACAACTACCTTTTTAATTGACTTACTTTATCCAAGAATGTACGGCAATCTCCTCCTCATGGGTAAAGCGGTATTATATCCTTGGCGACTAAATTTTATTTTGAAGAATTTAATCTAAAATAAATATTATAAATACATCTGAATTATCGGTCATGAAATCACAATTACTAAAGAAACTCAAGCAAATGGTATCTCCTTATAAACAGCCTCTTGTTTATCTGAAACATAAGCTTTATCCGAGACAGACTTATTCTCAACACGGGGAGGATATTGTCATTCAACATCTTCTCGGAAAAATCGAAAGTTTTATTGATATCGGTGCTAATGATGGAATAAGTTGCTCCAATACTTTTTTATTTGCGCTGGCAGGAGCAAAAGGGCTATGTTTTGAGCCTGTCTCTTATACTTTTTCCAGATTGTCATCATTGTATCTTTTCAACAGACAAATCAAGTGTATCAAATCAGGAATTTCTAATAAAAATAGAGAACTAACAATCCGAAGTGAAGGATTACTATCTTATATTACGGAAACACAAGATCCTTGGGGCAGGAAAAATTTATCTCAATTCATGTCAAATAGGGAAGATTTTGAGGAAATCAAAGTTACAACTTTAATGAACTGGTTAAATTGCTATCCTGAATTCTATCAATGTGATTTGGTAAGCTTAGATATCGAAGGTCATGAACTTCAAGCCTTGCAAGGTATTGATTTTGACAAGTTTCATACAAAATGCTTTATCATAGAGACTATGGAAGATAAACATCACCAATTTCAAGCCATCAATTCTCTATTAAAGGACAAAGGTTATCAAATATTAATTCAAAATTGTTTAAATACATTCTGGTTTTACAAAGATGTGTTTGATGTAATGGGTCATGAAAAACTAAGAGAGACTTGCAAAACGTTTAAAGGTTATCAAATCTTCATTTCAGATAATTAATTTTGTTATGTAACCCTTCTTCATGCCGGACCACGTTACGCAAATTCAAAATGGCTAGTATCAAAACAATGAAGCAATACCTCTCCAAATTCACCTTACTTAAGGTTCTTTATATCATTTATAGCACTTTGAAACAACAGTATGGCTTAAGTCTTAACTGGTTAAGGGGATTATTTGATATAATTTTATTCTCAAATGAATATAGAGTTTTTCAAGCTAATAATGATAACAATAACTTTGAATTAAACATGGGAAGCTGGCTCCCTTGCCTGACTGATAATACGGATTTCACACCAGTAGAGCCTGTATATTTTTTACAAGATACTTGGGCGGCAGGTAAAATTTTTCAACTTAAACCCGAACATCACTATGATGTAGGTTCATGTGTTAAAACAATTGGCATAATATCCCAATTTGTTCCAGTTACTATGATTGATATCAGACCGATTGATATTGAGCTAAAAAACTTGTATTTTAAAGAAGGATCTGTACTGGATTTGCCCTTTGAAGATAACAGTATTGAAAGTCTATCTTCTCTTTGTGTCATTGAACACATCGGTTTGGGAAGATATGGCGATCCTCTCGATCCCTGGGGTAGTGAGAAAGCTGTAAAGGAACTCAAGCGAGTTGTTAAATTAGGCGGTATAATTCTGTTCTCTGTACCAGTAGATGAGAAAAATAAAATTTATTTTAATGGCTGCCGTGCTTTTACACGCAACTACGTCCTACAACTCTTTGATGGCTTTGAACTTGTGGAGGAAAAGTATCAATATGGTAGGCAACTTTACGATTCATACGATCCGAGTAAAAAGTTTGGCACCGGTCTCTATATGTTTAAAAAGGAGGAATATATTGAAGACGATAGAAAATACGATAAAACATCAACAACATAAACCCAAGCAGACTAATGCTAGAGTATTGACTAATAATTTGTCATTTGTCCTTATGCACAAAAGTTTACCTGAATCTACCAGATCAAGCCGTATTTTTGCCACAAATCTTGCAGAGAAATTATCATGCTCAAAATCAAAAATGAACATCAGTTGCTACGAAAAACAAAGTCTTTATGCCTGAGGATATTTAATGCTCTAGAAAATAATGGAAATTGTGAGTTTGATAGCAATGGAGAAGCAAAATTTATTAGCGATTTTTTAGCCACTTTGAAAAACAAAGAACCAGTTATCTTTGATGTCGGTTCTAATGTGGGGCTATACATCCAGACAATCTTAGAATATGCAGCAATAATAAATCTTAATCCTCAGATACACGCTTTTGAACCAACTAATAGTTGTTATAATATATTACAGCAGAAATTTCTTAACCATCAGAATATCAAACTAAACCAATTTGGCGTATCCGATAGTCAAACAGAAGCAACAATTTACTATGACAGTAAATCAAGTGGGTTGGCTTCTTTATACCAAAGAAACTTAAAGCATTATCAAATTGATTTCTCTAACAAAGAGACGATTAAGTTGCGCCGTCTAGACAGTTATATAAAAGAGTGTAATATTAGTCATATTGACTTACTAAAAGTTGATATTGAAGGTCATGAATTAGCTGCTTTTAGGGGATTAGGTGACTATTTGAACACAACTTTCATTGATGCTATTCAGTTCGAGTATGGAGGCTGTAATCTAGATTCTCATACCAGTCTAATGGAAATTTTTGACATTTTGATAAATTCTGGGTTTAAAATGTATAAAGTGATGCCAACCTATCTTGAAAGACGAGAGTATCAGTCTCGAATGGAAAATTTCCAATACGCAAACTACGTCGCACTAAGTCCATCTTTAGATAAAATATGACTTGACACTACACTATATGAAACAAGATAAAAATCTGATTATTTTCACTCACGGAGGCGGTCGATTTGCCAACCAGTTGTTTTCTTACGCTCATCTCATAGCGTTTTTAGCAGAGAATGATTACAAGTACGACTTGATTAATTTGTCCTTCTGGCCCTATGCTCATCTACTAGAAAACACTTCAAAAAATCTTGCCTGTACTTTTCCCACTAAGCACAAACAGTGGCAAGCTTTGCAGAAACTAAAAGATATTTTACAGTTTCTTCCTGATAAAATATCTAACAGTGGCAGAATTCGTAATAATATTGCTCGATTTCTTTATAATTATGCTTCTTTTGCTCCCGATATACAATCAATTATTGCCCAAGATGTTAGTGGCTTAAAAGACATTCCAGGGAAGCAAAAAGATAAATTTGACCTAAACAATCCAGATGATGTTGACTTATTAAATCAAGCAAAATTCACACTTTTAGCTGGATGGAAGGTGAGAAGTTGGCTGCTAGTCGAAAAACATCAGCACACTGTTAGGGAGTGCCTAGCACTTAAAGAAAGTCATGCAGCCACAGCCACAAAATTTATTCAAGAATTAAGACAAAAGTACGACTATCTAATTGGCGTTCTCATCAGGCACTATGACTACCGGTTTATGCTAGAAGGTAAATATTTCTTTGAAACCCAGCAATATATTGACTGGATTCAACAAGCTCAAGATTTGTTTGGAACTTCTTCTAAAGTTGGCTTTGTTGTCGCCTCAGATGAACCACAAGATTTTGAGCTATTTAAATATCTTAACGTAAATTTTGCGACAGGAATAGCTGTAGGTAAAGG
Organism: Microcystis sp. M079S1; assembly: GCF_020246425.1. Classification (NCBI taxonomy): domain Bacteria; kingdom Bacillati; phylum Cyanobacteriota; class Cyanophyceae; order Chroococcales; family Microcystaceae; genus Microcystis; species Microcystis sp. M079S1. The sequence continues at coordinate 7,310 of NZ_JADBSZ010000019.1, read as the reverse complement.
GCATTACCTAGAAAGTATGGCAGAACTGTCACAGTGCGATATGATTATGACACCGCCTAGTACCTTTGGAGTTTGGGCTGCATTTTTAGGCGATATACCTATCTTGCCACTTTGCGATCCTTCTCAGGTTGTCAGCAAGCAAAATTTGTTGTATAATAATATATTCGATGCTGTATTCCATCCTGAGATGAGTGTTTTGGTCAAATAGCCTAAGAAAATGGAATAAATGTTTTTCAAGGAGAAATTTATAAAATTTTGTATAAAAAACACAAGCTCTCAAATATCAAATCTATACCGCTCTTATTGATTTGCCTTTTGATTTTCATCAGGGGATTGCAAATACCAACGATTTCTACTTTGACTAATATTTTATTGCCCTTATTAGTAATAGTTGATAAGTTGTTTGGTTGGCAAATATTTTCTGTTAACAAAAGTCTCTTGAGAAAAACTAGGTTTGTTCAATCTCTAGGGATTTTGACTCTGTTTTGCATTATTTATTGGAATACAATGATTGATTATAACTTCTTGGGTTTAGGTGAAGAACAAGAGCCATTGCTATACATAGTCGGACAAACTATGAGAATAACATTTTTTTATATTATAGGATTTTTGATTAACTATACTCGGCTTCTGGGATATCCTTACAACACCATTGTTGTAATGAGTTCTCTAGTTGGTTCAACTATTTTTTATTCTTTTCTATCAATACAAAAAACTTTGCTGATTAGTCCAAATTTGGTGGAAATTAAATCGTATTTAGACTATTGGACTGAACAAGAAATGCCTGGGGAGCATCTCACCTTTGCATTAAGCATTTATGCTTAATGAGGTAAATAAAAAAGTTAAAAAAGAGAACCATTCAGATAGGCACAGCGATGACGAAGGACTTGCGGTACATTGCCAGAATTCCAACTTGCGCCGGCAATTTTAACACGAAAACCAATTTGTTTCACCTGAGATTCCAGGTTCTTCGTTACTTGGTATGGTTCGATAGGGAGGCATAAATCGACTAAATCCTTATCTGGCAAGAGATTTAATTGATTAGTTCCATCTAGAGCGAAAACAATTGACAAAAATCGTCAAATGTCTTTCTCTATAAGAGTTTCATCCCTAATAACCCCGTCCATTGCATAGCACAAACCGAAGAACCTTTACTATTCTGGGGTAGTGAACGGATTGAACAGGAGCGGGAAAGAGCCGAACAGGAGCGGGAAAGAGCCGAACAAGCTGAACGGCGGGCTGAGGGAGAAAAGGCTAGGGCAGACAGATTGGCGGCGCAACTTAAGGCAATGGGAATTGACCTGGAGGCTGAATGAAGAATCGATACAACTGTAAAATTTAGTCGAACGTGTGCTATGGTAGCAACTGTTATGCGTCGAGAGGAAATATGTTGGGAAATTGCTGGCGATTGCGTCGATAATAAATGAATTGTAAGCAGTTATTAAAAAAGGAGAAAAGCCAGCCATGACCAGAAGCTCGGCCGGATACTCCAGATGGACAGATGAGATGCTAGATGAATTGGCAGACTCAGTTTCGGGAGTCAAAGACTCAGTTTTGGAATTGCGAGAATCAGTTTCGGAAGTTAAAGACTCAGTTTCGGAATTGCGGGAATCGGTTTCAGAGGTTAAAGATTCAGTAGAAGGGTTACAATTGACAGCACAAGCTCTGCTACAAATAGCTGCTCAACAACAGCGAGAAAATGAAGCTCGGCAAGCAGAAATTGCTGAAATCAGGCAAAGATAGGAAGAGTCAGACAAGAGTTTTGAGGTATTGCTCTCAGAGATACGGTATCTGATTCGGCAAATTAAACCAGAAAATCAATCATAAGCTTGAGGAAAATGGCGGCGATTGCATCTATAATTACCCACAATTTAAGCAGCTATTGAAACTGAGAAGGGAGAAAAACAAGCCATGACAAAACGGGATGGGGAACGGACGAGATGGACAGATGAGATGCTAGATGAATTGGCAGACTCAGTTTCGGAATTGCGAGAATCGGTATCGGAAATCAAAGACTCGGTATCGGAAGTCAAAGACTCGGTTTCGGAATTGCGAGACTCAGTAGATGGGGTAAGAATAACTGCACAAGCACTGTTACAAATAGCTGCTCAACAACAGCGAGAAAATGAAGCTTGGCAAGCAGAAATTGCCGAAATCAGGAAAAGACAGGAAGAGTCAGACAAGCGTTTTGAGGTTTTGCTGTCAGAAGTTCGCTATTTGATTCGGCAAATTAAACCAGAAAATCAATCATAAGCTTGAGGAAAATGGCGGCGATTGCGTCTCGACAATTTAACCTAACCTTTTGTGAAACTAATTTACAAAATAATTGATAGACTATCATGGAGCAAAAATTATTGTTGGCTAAATTGTTAAAAGGTCTCTCGAGTAGGATGTTTCGGCTATCGAAAAGAATCGAATATTTTGGATGTGATCCTAGTATATTTCGGTATGTTGATTGTTTTGATACCATAGATGTATTGCTTAAATTCGTGCAACCCAAGTATCTCTGCGATATAGGGGCAAATGCCGGTCACTGGACCTATGTTTTAAGTCAAATGAGTCCCACTTTAGAACACGTAGTTTTTTTTGAACCCCAATCTCAGTATCAAGAAAAATTGCAATCTTTATCTTTACCCGGAGTTAGCAAAGTTATTTACCATTGTGGTTTAGGTGAAAGGGAAGATAAGTTATTAATTAAAGGAGGAACTGCTTCAGCATCTTTTCTTGATTCTGAACAACAAAATAAATATTTTCCTAATAGTATTTCACAAAACCAGCAGGATCAGGAGGAAGTAGAAATTAGAATTTTAGATGCAATATATGCCAGTGATGATCTACCAATCCCTGATGTAATTAAACTAGATGTTCAAGGTTTTGAGCTTAAGGTTTTAAAGGGGAGTATAAATTTACTAAAAAAATCTAAATACTTAGTGATTGAATTATCATTTCGTCAGTTTTATCGAGAGCAACCCTATTTATGGGAAGTCATCAAACTACTAGAAGAGAATAAATATATTATGGTTGGCAAGGGATTTGAATGGCGATACTATGAAAATCCTTCAGAAATACTGCAAATGGATGCTATATTTAAGAACACTGATGTTATGTAATTAGAGCGGTATCAAAAAGGAGTTTACTTAGTTGAGCGATCTACTTGCCAAAGCTGTTAATAATTCTAAGTGGACTGCCATTGGTTCTCTCATAACAGCTATTCTAGGATTCCTTTTTGCCGGGTTAACGATTCGCTGGTTGGGTGAAGCGGAAGCTGGATTTGCCATTGCCATTGCTACTATTGTTGGCATTAATAACACCTTTAGCGGTTTGGGACTGGGGGCTGCTGCAACCCGGTTGATTAGTCGCGCTCATGAAGAAAAGAATTATCAAGAAATTCAGAAAATAGCTGGTGTCTGTTTTACAACTTCTCTGGCTTTTGGATTGTTTGGGTTTGGTATTTTTGCTTTCGGTTCTGCTTGGATTGTTCAGTGGAGCAAATATGAAGGAAATGCTGATATAGGGCACTGGTATTGTATATTATTAGGATTGGCATTTTTGTTACAACAAATCACTGGTTATTTTAATATATTTCTCACTTCTCTTCAAAGATTTGATTGGCAGACTAAAATTAATACTACTTTCCTGTTAGCCAATGGTATTTTTGGAATCACCTTGTTGAAAGCCTTTCCTAATATTTTAACCCTGGGAATAATTAGTTTAACTCTATCTTTATTAAATTGTTTATCTACAGGTTTTATAGTCACTAAAATCCTGGGATTTCTGACACAGCCTTCCTGGCATCAAGCTATGTTTATTGAGCTTTGGTCTTTTGGAAAATGGGTTTACATGACTCAAATAAAAGTTATATTTTTTGATGGTGTTGATAAAATATTTTTAACTTCTGTATTTGGCAGTTCTTCTTTACCTTTTTACACTTTTGCTCAAAGAATTTATATAACAGTTCACCAAATGTTAGTTGGGCAGTCTTCTTATCTATTTCCCATGCTCTCGGCTCAAGGAGATAAATTAGAAGTGGTAGCAGAACAAATAGAAGACCGCTTGCGCTGGTTTATTGGGTTAATTGCAGGTTTTGTCTATTCAGGACTGATTATTGCTGGTCCAGCTTTATTGACTATCATGGTCAATGCCGGATTTTCTAGCAAAGCTAGTTTTCAGTTGTTTATTTTTTGCTGGGTAGGCTATATTCATGGCAATGCGATAGTACCATTTTTTTTCGGACTAAGTAAAGGAGATGCAAAAGGTAACTGGATTTTTCACATGATTATCGGGCTTGGTTATCTACCGTTTTTTGTTATATTTGCTTTAGTGTTTGGTTTTCAATATGCGGTGCTAGGACAGCTAATGACGTTCTTTGGAACAATTTATTTGTCTCGCCGTCTTAAGCCTAAGATGGACTGGATTACTTTTTGTCGTTGGTTAATTAAACCTCTATACTCGTCTTTGTTGTTGATGGTTGTAGCTTGTTGTTTTCATGTTATACTAAGTTTTATAAAAGCAAATACTGGAATACAAATTGCTACAATGATTGTTTTTTATCTAGTTGCAATCTTATTAATTACTCGCATTGAAGCCTCTTATTTTGGCGGTATATATCGCCTGAAAACTCTAGCCAGAGCCCTGTCATTAGTTTTGGCAAAATTGGGCATTTCAGAAAAATTAGTTTTTCGTTTGATGGGTATTAAATCATTCTGATTTTTTTGTATATAAGGAGTACAAAATTGTGAAAAGCTTAAAATTCTTTTCAAGAAGGTTAACAAGAGCAATAGCCCGACGATTGCAATTAGAGCAAAATCTTTTTCATCAAAATCAGCTTAAATTAGAAGCGGCAAAAGCCAAAAGTCAAGAGTTGGTGGATGTAATGCCAGGAATTAATCTGCCAATGGTCATCCACCCAGATATGTACTTTACAATTGGCTATACTAAATATATATTTGAACCTGAATCACTTGATTTCATCCGCGATCATCTCAAGCCTGGACAAACTTTTCTGGATATTGGTGCTAACGTTGGTTACTTCTCGCTGTTTTGCTCTAAAATAGTAACTCCAAGCGGTCGCGTTATAGCTGTTGAACCGGGAGAATTTGCCTTCAATCTCCTGAAAAAAAATAAGGAGTTGAACAAATTTAATAACCTTGAAATACATCAGGCAGGTTTTGGAGAAAAAGATGAGATTGTAGAATTCAATTCAGGCGCACCAGGAATGGAAGTTTATAACTCATTGGGCAACATTATTCATCCTTCAGCAGCTCCCGATAAATTTAAGACAATACCAGTTCAACTTTTTCGTGGCTCTACCTGGTTACAAAAGAATAATGTACAGCATATAGATTTAATGAAACTTGATGTTGAAGGTGGAGAATACCTTGTACTTAAGGGAATGCTGGAAATGTTTCAATCCCAAAAAATCTCTCGACTTTTAATAGAAATTACGGATGAAATGTCAAAAGCCTTTGGTTATCACCCTTCAGACATTATCTTAATGCTTAGAGATTGTGGCTATAATTGGTTTAAACTGGGTTCCTACGGCTGGCTTGAGCCATTGCTTGAAAATGACATAAGTAAGGTTAGTATAGGCAATCATATGTTCGTGGCCGTATCACAGAAATCTAAGAACCAGAGTTAAAAGCCTTGAAAACCATCGCCCTAGTTGATACCCTGTGGGGAGGCCATCACCCTACCTACCTGAAGTTTTTCGCCAAGACGCTACTAGACCTGGGAAATGAAGTAATCTCTCTGTGTCCCGAACCGGAAGAGATGAACCTGTGGATTGCCAGCCACTGTCCAGAGTTGGCAAGTAACTTTCACTCCTTTGAGTTGCATGAACCCTCGCCAAGTCAGTTTTCCGGTCGCCGATTGCAGGCGAGGGCAATGGCTGTAGCCCGCTGGCAACGAGTCGCCCAGAGTATCCAAGAAATTTCCTCAAAGCTAGGCAAAGCCCCCGATATCACCTTTTTTGCCTGGCTTGATACATCCTTGGGGTTAATTCCTGCTATCACCGATACCATCTTTCCCTATCCTTGGTCAGGGCTTTATTTTCAACCTCTCTACCTACGGATACCACCAAAACTCCGGTGGATGCGCCACGGCATCTTAAATCCCTTATCAGTGCTAAAATCTTCCCACTGTCCAGTGGTTGCCGTGCTAGACGAAGGTATTGCTGACAAGTTACAACAGAAGCTTAATAAGCCTGTAGTCGTCTTAACTGATATCACCGATGAATCACCGCCCGATATGAACTTCGAGATTATCAAAGAAATCTATGCCAAGGCTGCTGGCAGGAAGATAGTTGGTTTGTTGGGATCTCTAGATAAGCGGAAAGGAACACTTACGCTTCTGGAAGTTTCTCGGCAAGCAAGCGATCGCTGGTTTTTTGTGTTTGCAGGTAGGCTGGCTGAGCCAGCATTTACAGCCGCAGAACTGGCGAGAATTGAGGAGATTGTCAAAGCCAACCCAGACAACTGTTTCTTTTACTTGCATTCGATTCCTGACGGGTCAAGATTTAATGCCGTTGTTCAGGTATGCGATGTCCTGTATGCTGCCTATGAAAATTTTCCTTACAGTAGCAACATCCTGACTAAAGGAGCAATCTTTCAGAAACCTGTAATCGCCAGTAAAAATTACTGTATGGGCGAACGGGTTGAGAAGTTCAATCTAGGATACGCGATCGAAGGAGGAAATGTGGCTCGGTGTGTTAGTATATTAGAAAGATTGCATGAGGAACTATCCACAGGCAATCTTTCTATCCAGCCAGAGTTTGAAGGGTATAAAAACCTGCATTCAATCGAGCAATTGAGAGCAGTTTTTCAGAAAATTTTAGAGTTTGTGTAAAATCTGTATTTTATTAGTAGTGAGCATCTTTCAACCTCTGCCAAATCTCACTATTTCCAAGAAAAAAAATACCTTCAAGCTTCCTTTATCAAGCTTGCCGCAACCTCGATTTTTTATGTCAGTCTATTTTTGCTGACCTTTTCTGATTTTTTGAATGCCCAATTTGATATAAAACAACGCAGTATAGTTAGGGTTTGCTGAATAAATCTAAAAACCTTGTTGGGTAAGACTTTTAGACTTTTTGTCAATCAAAAAGTACCAGTTCTGGGAGTGAGCGGGGGAAAATTCAGGTACTTTTTCTCTGAAAATTAGGTAATTGACCAGATGAGAATCGGTAAAAACCTACACCCCACACCCCACACCCCACACCCTGTCCCCACGAAAAACTTTTTGCCGCAAACCCTAGTTAGGGTTTGCGGCAAAAAGTTTGTTGGTGGGGTTAGGAGCCGGTCGTTTCAGGCTTTGTT
>NZ_JADBSZ010000189.1:0-25259 GCF_020246425.1 Microcystis sp. M079S1 | reverse complement strand
TGCTGATCACCCTAAGTAGGGGGAGAGCCTTCGAGAGCCCCCGCAGCTAAGGGACTTGCGCTTTGATAATATGCCATCTGGCTGGTCTGATTCTTCTACAGAGCGATTTCCTGGCTGGGATATTATTCCCACGCAAGTCCCCTATCTGATGATCAAGGATTGATTCAGTTGTTAACTCGAGGTATTGACTATTTCAAGTTAAAACCGTCGGAACTGCCTAAGACGACTATTCTTGTAGATAATGGTTATCATCCTGACAAAATAGAGAAAGAGTTGGTTAAGGTCTATCCAGAGATAATGACTAAAATTCAGTTTGAACTGTCTCCAAAACCGTCAAAAACCGAAAAAGCGGAGAAGGGTTTATCAGGATTCGTACCTGTAAAAACTCGATGGGTGATTGAAAGAAGTAATTCTTGGATGGAACGCTGCAAATCTTTAGTCAAAAATTTTGAGCGCACTTTAGAGCACTCCACCACCAAAATTCATCTCTGTTTTCTTCGACTTCTACTACGACGATTAGCTGTATCCTAAGATACCAAATGGATTCTATAAGGAGAGGCAAAAGGCAAAAGGCAAAACGGAGAATAAATAATCAGTTTTTAATAACCGGATTTAGTATCACAAGTAAAACCCTTAAAGAATTTCCTGTAACATCCGATTGGCCTGGGAAGCGTAACCACCACCAAATAAATTAAAGTGGTTGAGAATATGGTAGAGATTGTAAAGAGTTTTGCGCTGTTGATAACCAGCATCGAGGGGGAAAACATCGTTATAACCCCGATAAAAAGCCGCCGGAAAACCGCCAAAAAGTTCCGTCATGGCTAAATCTACCTCCCGGTCTCCCCAATAGGTGGCAGGGTCTAAAATTACTGGTTCCCCATCGACGGTAATGGCCGCGTTTCCCGACCATAAATCACCGTGGACAAGGGAGGGATGGGGTTGATGCTGACTCAAAATCTCGCTAATAGCGGGAATAACTTGATCCTCGTCGGGAAAATTGCCGCCGCGCTCCTTCGCAAGTCTTAATTGATAGCCAATACGCTGATGAGCGAAAAAATCCGCCCAACTGTTACTAACGGTATTAATCTGGGGAGTAGAACCAATGGTATTATTACACTGCCAACCAAAGCGATCGGACAGGGAAACTTGATGTAAACGAGCTAAATTTTGCCCCATTTTTTCCCAGCTTTGGCTATTGCCACCGCCGAATTCTAACCACTCTAGCACTAAATAACTAGATTTCTCGGCAATTCCCCAACAAATTGGCTCCGGAACCCTGATAGTCTTGGTAGCGTGAATTTGCTTTAATCCTAAAGCTTCGGCGGCAAACATGGCCTCTTGGTTCGCTTGGTTAATCTTAACGAAATAAATTAAACCATTGCCACTGACCGCATAACCCTGATTGATGCAGCCACCACTAACGGGATGACTTTTCTCAATTTCAAAAGGTTTTTCCGTGGTTTGGGCAATATGTCGGGCAATTTGAGTCCACATAGGTTATCAGTTATCAGTTATCAGTTATCAGTTATCAGATGTAAGTTTTAAGTTAATTAGTTATTTAGTTATCAGATGTAAGTTAATTAGGTTCTTCGGTTTTTGTTATGCAATGGACGGGGGTTATAAGGGATGTAACCCTTATATAGAAAGGCATTTGGCGATTTTTGTCAATTATTTTTTATCTAGAGCGAACTAATCAATTAAGTCTCTTGCCAGATAAGGATTTAGTCGATTTATGCCCCCCTATCGAACCATACTAAGTAACGAAGAACCGTTAATTAGTTATTTAGTTATTTATTTATCTTCATCTTTATCCCTGATTACTGATTACTGTTCACTGATTACTGATTACTGTTCACTGATTACTGAATTGGTCTTACCACAACCACACCGTAAGCGTTAGGATTTAAATACTCTTGACAGGCATTTTGAATATCCTCTAAAGTGAGGGCTTCAATGTGTTGGGGATAACAAAAAGCCGGTTGTAAATCACCGATCTGAGTATGATAATAACCGTAAAGGTTAGCTCGATCGCTCGGTCTTTCATTGCTAAAAATAAACCGATTGGCCACTTGGGTTTTGACTCGTTCCAGTTCAGAAACTGTCACAGCTTCCTGTTGAATTTGTCCAATCTGTGCTACTATCTCCCGTTCCACTTGCTCGATATTTTCCGAGGCTAATTGGGCCGACACGGAAAACACTCCTTGCACTGCTTGGGACATATTACTGGCAGTTATTTGGGAAACTAAGGCCTTTTCTTGGCGCAGAGATTGAAATAATCGCGATACCTTGCCCTGACCCAGAATAGCCGCTAAAACATCGAGAGGATAGGTTTTTTCTAAGTCTCTCAACCCCGGCACTTTCCAAAATAGGATTAAGCGGGCCTGCTGCAAATTTTCATCCTCGTATTCTTGACGGATAATCTCGTTAAAAGGAGCTTCGGGCTTTAGATGGGCGATAGGATGGGAAATCAGCCCAGAATTGCCCTTACTGCCTAAAGTATCTAGAGAATCGCTCACAATAGCCATTAAATCATCTACAGGCAAATTACCCACCACTGCCACCGTCATCCATTCGGGACGATACCAAGTCTGATGAAAATCGCGCATTTGTTGAGGAGTAAGATTTTCAATCACTGCCGTCGGACCCAACACCGGACGACGATAGGGTAAAACTTGAAAACAAGTCTCCATGGTGCGATAAAAAGTGCGACGACGGGGATTATCCTGAGAACGACGAATTTCTTCTAAAATAACCTGTCTTTCCCGCTCAAAAGCTTCATCGGGGATTAAAGCTTCTAAAACCACTTCTAGCTGCAGCGGGGCCAGATGGGCGAAGTCCTGCGGGGCAGTGGTAATGTAATAATGGGTGTATTCTTGGCTAGTAGCGGCATTAGTCACCGCTCCCCTCGATTCGATCGCCCGTTCAAATTCACCACTGTCTAATTTACGGGTTCCCTTAAAAACCATGTGTTCGAGAAAATGAGCCATCCCATTGATCTGATCCGATTCTAAGGCCGAGCCGACCTGCAGCCAGACATTGAGATTAACCGCTTCTACCGGTTGACTTTCGGCAATAATCGTTAAACCATTGGCAAGACGGTGCAGAATCGGAGTGTTAAGTGTGGCAGGTTTCCCTAGGATAGCCGTCATTCTTTATTAGTCCTCGGTGATCACTCTGGCAAAAATTGTCACTTTTCTCTATTGTAGTCCCAGACTTTCACAGAGCAAACAAGATCAGGTGTTGGCCAGCAATTACAAATTCAGAATGTAGCAAAATTGATCGAGGTAGGGTGTCGCTAGCGCCAGTGAACGCACCGTTAATGGAGGCTGCCGGGATATTCATTCCAAGAAATCGCTTTAGTCAATCAGGGGGTTGACCGTCATTTAAATTTCTAAAATATAAAGTTTTGTGACAACTTGAGACGTTCGCAGGAGTTTGAGGTGATTTCTTTTATGAAAGCAGTTGAGAACATCATCTATGCCGTTAACCCAACCCTGTTTCTCCTCTTCTGAAGTTCGTCTGAATTCCATTGTCTCCCATCGCGATCGCGGAACTTCCCTGAAGCAAACCGATGATGATGACCTGCAATACCTCGCCCTGCAAGCGCGTTCCTATACTGGGACAGTGGGTTTGCAGCAGCAAGCCGCGATCGCTCGGTTACTTGATGCTCTGCGATTTTCGGGTCGGCTACGGGGTCGAGGTCATTATTCGGTAGAGGTCTATGAGGATGCGGTTAATCGAACGTTATGTTGGGTTGCTTTCCACCTCGACCAGTTCGATCCTGACCGGGGCAGTTTTCTGGCTTGGGTCAACTATCGCCTGGATATTCTGTTGCGGGAGGCATATACCGAAACGCTTGACCCGCTGGTCAGGGCGCAGAAGCAGCAACTGATTCGTCGCAAGTACCAACTGACGGCAATGGTTAGTCTAGTCGCTAAGGTTGGGCTGGGTTTCTGGTTAAGGTTACAGGTTAAAGGGATCGCGATTGATGAACAAAGTTTTGTCTGGTTGGCGGTTCTCTGTCGGTTATCTGGGCTAAGAAAGGCTAATCGGGCTTTGGGCGATCGCGTTTTTCTGGATCTGGCAAGGGCAACGTTATCGGTATCGCCTTTACAGCAGGTGAGCGGTGAGTCTGTTGTCTTTGAGAATTTGGCTCAACCAGTGGAGCAGCTTTGTTTGTCGGAGTTGATCGCTGAGTATATTGAGTCTGATCCGGAGTTGTTGTCTCGCCATCATGTCCATAATTGCCCGAAGGCGACTTTGAAGGCAATTTTGAGGGCGCGATTGGAGGCGCGATCTTGGCAGGAGATCGCGGATTCTTTTAGTTTGACTGTGGCAGTGGTGAAGAATTTTTTCTCGCGCCAGATGAAGACGGTTGCGCCTTTAATCGGACAGGAAATTCTGTCTTATTTGTAATTTTTTGAGGAGGTGAATAGCTTTTGAAAAACTCACTGGCTGAGTTTGCAGGGATTTTTGTGGAAAATTTAAGCTTCCAATGGGGGGAAATCAAGATAATGCCGACACGAATTAATCATAGTTCTGTATTTTTGATTGCTCTAGGAAGGGAAGCCCATGAAATCGCGGATTATTTTTGTCAACAACATTCTGATTTTGCTCTAGCTGAACAAGTCTATCTCAATACTTTGGCTGTGTATGCGGTCAACTGTTGCTTACGGTCTCTGGGTATTGCCACAGATTTGGAAGCGAGTGATAGCTGGAATCCTATCCTACAATCGCGTTTAGCTGTAGCGGATTTGGTGGTGAGGGGTAAGGGGAAAGTAGAGTGTTGTTCTGTGATGCTGGGTGAGGATTTTGTCGAGATTTCTGAGGAGGTTTTATCAGACAGAGTTGGTTATGTTTTTGTTGAGATTAATGCTGAGATGTTTGAGGCAAAGGTGTTGGGATTTTTGGAGAAAGTCAATGAAACTAAGTTAAGTCTTTTGGCATTGCTTTCTCTGGATGATTTGCCAGCATATCTGGAGAAAATCAATTCACCACAATTAAGGTCTCAAATTTAATTAGGGCTGAGTTTTTTGAAGAGTAATCTGTTTCAGTTCGATTGTTAAAGTTTTGAAGTAATTAAATTAAGGAGAAAATTTATCATGAATCGTCTAATTTTTCACGCATCAATCACAACGGTTACGGGTGCTGCGCTATTATCCTTCATCGGAATAAATTCTGCTCAAGCAATCACACTTACCACATTTTCACCCATCGGTTTTAGTGACGCAATCGCGGGAATAACAGGATTTCAGATTGAAGACTTTGAAGATACCACTCTAATTCCTGGACTATCAATAGAATGGAAATCGCCAGATCTTGGTCCCGTTAGTAGCTTACCTAAGACTTATAATCCCATTACTATTGACGGTTTAACTGGCAATACTTGGGATGGTAATTTAACCTTGAATAATAATCGACAAGGTTCGTATCAACCAACCCGGGCGTATTCAACAACAACCTTATCTTTTTCCAATAAAATTACATCCATTGGCTTGGGAATTTCCAATCTAGAATTCACTGGCTCTAATAGTTCGACCTTAATTGTAAATGGTGTAGATTTTGCCGACTTTGATAATTTTGCTCCAGCACCACTACTAGGTGCTTTCAGTAGAAGCATCTACATTCGATTAGATGCTTCTACTAATGAAACCATTAATTCAATTGGTATTCGTGGTGGCTCAGGTGATTTTCTTATATTCGATCGTCTGGCAATTAAATCTGTCGCACAGCCCCCCAAAAGTGTCCCTGAACCTTCTAACATCTTTGGTCTAGGATTACTAGGATTAGGTTTAGCGGCAACAAAAGTAAAAGGTGTTCTATCAAAAAAAGCAAAGTCACCAACAGATAGCCCCCAAGAAACAGACAGTTAACTTGGATCTATTTCAGTAGGATAAATTAATTTATCCTACTGCATAATCGGTCAATTGACGAAGTATAGGAGGATGAAAGCCAATGACAATATCTTTTTTAGGAACACCTAATTTAACTAAGTCTTCAGCAATATCTTGTTCTGTCATATTCCATTGAATCCAAATTTTATCAGACTTGAGATCAATATGAATGAGACAATAATGTACATACTTTTCGCCTTCCCACCCAAAGGTAACGACCTGATAATGTTCTTTTTGTTCATCAAAAATAGCTTGAATTTCTAAATCATTACAAGTGGGTTTATATTGAGTATATTCTGAGAGAATATTTTTGACTAATTGACGATATTTTGCTAATTTATCCATGTTAAAATTACCTCCTGATTTGGCGAAAAAATGATTAATTTTAAATGGTTTTCTCTAATCATTAATTGGGTAAAATCTAAAGAGAAAAAAGTGTCGTAAGTAAAACTAGGAATAGCTAAAAACAAGACTCTATCTGGATCTTTTCTCTTTAAAACCGCCCGATAATTAATAAATTGTCCTAGAGCAGTATGAAATTCTGAGATCGCTGAAGACCCCTCTAAAAAACTTTTAATTTCTACGGCAATCTTTTGATGATCTTTAGTCGCAGCAATCAGCTTTTCTGCGCCTAAATCGACAGCCATATTCACCCCTCCAAAACTTATCGTATAAGGGTCATGAGTAATTAACCAATTATCTTTGATCAAAGCGTTTTTGGCTGCTTGATAAACTAAATCTTTAGCCAATTTTACCTTTCTCCTGATTTGATAGGTTATCTTTCCCTGTTTTGAGGTGCGGCTTGAGCAACAAGGACAACTAATTTTCTCTGAACTATAGTAATGAGTAGCATCTAGGGCGACGAGTAAGTTGCCATCCAAGGCTGCAAACAGCCTTAAATAGCCTTGGTCTCCCAGACCTTGATCAATCCATTTGAACAGGGGAAAAAGATGCTTTGCGGCTATTCCATCGAGGATGTTCCGCATCTGCTCTACTGTCGGGATATTGACCAAACCAAACATACTTTGAGCATTATCTCGTCCACAACGACTATTAAGTTGACGCTGATATTCTAGAAATGATTCATTCTGGCGAAAAAAGGCGGCGAATGCCCCTAATATTGCGTCTTTCAGACTGTAGCGGGTAGCATTGCTGGCACTTCGAGGGTCAGTTATCCCAGGGATAACTACCTGGAAATAGCTCAGCATCCCCATAAAACCCAGTTGTTTGACTTCCATTCCCCCGAAACCCACTGTTCAAACCCTTCACTCCATTTTGAAAGGCAAGAGTAAGACTGGTTCTGTATTCTGTGCTACCGTTTGAATTGGGAATTGCTGGGTGTTGGCAGGCTTTTTGGCTGTGGTCGGTAAACAGTAAACTGAAAACTCAAATCTGATCACTGATCACTGATCACTGAATCGCCCCTCTTGCCTCTGAGAAAAAAAAATGCTACGATAAAACTAAATCGGGCTTCTACGTTGGTGACTGCCTTTCAAGTTTTTTGATCTATGCTTGATTGTGATAAGGGAGCAAATAACCAATTCGTGTGGTAGTAAACCGAGCTTGTACTCGGAAACAGAAACGCGGAATATAAGTTCCCACCTGGTTAACCCAGGTCATAAACTTAGGTAAAACGGCGTAGCGGTCTTTTTAAGTTTTTCGAGCAGATCAGAGTCCCTGTACTTCGTTGGTTTTGCCCTCCTCGCTGGCCAAAAAAGCGAGTATTTATATTTTTTTCTAGATTAAAGACTGCTGTTTTCGGTAACGCTTGTCACCGCTAAATTGTGACAATCCGGACTACACTAGGGAAAAATTTATGAATTATTGTTAAGCAATGACTGAAAAACAGCCAAGAGTTGTTATCATAGGCGGCGGATTTGCGGGTTTATACACGGCCAAAGCCCTAAAAAACGCCCCCGTTCATGTTACCCTCATCGATAAGCGAAATTTCCATCTTTTTCAGCCCCTCCTCTATCAAGTCGCTACTGGGGCGCTGTCTCCGGCCGATATCTCCTCACCTTTGCGCTTAATCCTACGGGGCCATGAGAATACAGATATTCTCCTCGATCATGCCATAGATATAGATCCAGTTAAGGGAGAAGTGATCTTGAAAGATCACCCGCCGATCGCCTACGATCAATTAGTCATTGCCACGGGAGTCAGTCATCACTATTTTGGCAATGATCAATGGCAGCCCTACGCTCCAGGGTTAAAAACCATTGAAGACGCAGTAGAAATGCGTCGTCGCATCTATCTCGCTTTCGAGAAGGCCGAGAAAGAAATCGATGCCGAAAAGCGGCAAGCTTTATTAACTTTTGTTATTGTCGGTGGCGGACCGACGGGGGTAGAATTAGCAGGAGCGATCGCTGAAATTGCCCACGGTGCGCTTAGGTCTGATTTTCACCAGATTAACCCCACAGAAGCGAAAATTTTGCTCTTAGAAGGGATGGATCGGGTATTACCTCCATATTCGCCCGATTTATCCGCTAAAGCTGCCGCTTCTCTCATAAAATTAGGGGTGACAGTGCAAACCAACAGCATCGTTACCAATATTGTTGAAGGTTGTGTCAGCGTCCGTCAGGGAGAAAAGACGACAGAAATCGCCGCCGAGACAATTTTATGGGCAGCAGGGGTAAAAGCATCGAGAATGGGGCGAATTTTGGCCGAAAGAACCGGGGTAAATCTCGATCGCGTCGGCCGGGTAATCGTCGAACCGGATTTAAGTATCGCTGGTTATGCCAATATTTTTGTGATCGGGGATCTGGCTAATTTTGCCCATCAGGGAGATAAACCTTTACCCGGAATTGCCCCCGTGGCCATGCAGGAGGGCGAATATCTGGCCAATTTATTAATTTCTCGCCTAAAAGGGCAAACTATTCAACCTTTTCATTATATTGATCGAGGTAGTCTGGCAGTTATCGGCCAAAATGCGGCCGTGGTTGATTTGGGATTTGTCAAGTTTTCCGGGTTCATCGCTTGGTTAGTCTGGGTTTGGGCCCATATTTACTATCTGATCGAATTTGATAATAAATTAGTGGTGATGGTGCAATGGGGTTGGAATTATTTTACCCGCGGTCGTGGCGCTCGTTTGATTACGGGAGAGGGGCAAAATTTAGCTTCTGGACAATTGCCGCAAAATAACGGCCAAAATAATAATCTGGCCGTTTCTAACCAGAAGGAAACTCTCTCTCCACCGATCGTGAAAGTGTGAAAAAATAGCCGTGATTATCCAGTTATCAGTTAGCAGGTAAGAACAATCGATCGATCATGAAAATAGAACGTCCTAACAGTCTAGAAATTACCCCAGAGGAAAGCCAAGAATTAGAATATTTACGAGTTACAATTGAACGAGCGATCAAA
This sequence comes from Microcystis sp. M079S1, assembly GCF_020246425.1. Taxonomy (NCBI): domain Bacteria; kingdom Bacillati; phylum Cyanobacteriota; class Cyanophyceae; order Chroococcales; family Microcystaceae; genus Microcystis; species Microcystis sp. M079S1. The sequence continues at coordinate 16,005 of NZ_JADBSZ010000189.1, read as the reverse complement.
GATGGTGTGATCACAAGAATAGAATTTGAATCAATTAAAATGATCATGTTTTCTAACAAGAAAAATAATCCCGACCAAATCCTCCGGCAGGTGACACTCTATCGCAAGTTAGTCGTTGAAAAACTGAATAATAGCGAACTAATTTTTGAATCTCCTCAATAGGGCGAAATCCTTTTGTCGGCTATTTAGTACAAATGCTCAAACTTCATCTTCCTTCTTCCCACTCCCAACTATCCTATAGCTGTTAAACAGGATTTAGTAAGTAGCTAGACACAATTAATTAGGGTTTGCGGCAAAAAGTACGGGCGAAGCATTCGGATAGAAAATCTCCGGTTTCACCGATAGGTTATTGCCCGAATGCTTCGCCCCTACAGGACTCGGGCTGATGAAGACGCAAGGTTTTTAACGACGATTCTCTCAAAATCTTGCACCTGTTTCGCGAGAAAAGCCATAAAACCCTTACCTTGCCTACATTTCACATTTATTCAGCAAGCCCTAATTATACATATCTAACCACCTCTTGCCTTTTGCCTCCGGCCTTTATTAGCTTATTCTTTTTTGTCGCTACCCGGAAAAGCTCGACCTTGAATATTTTCTAAAGCTGAAACTGCCGCCCTGGAACCGGCGATAATATCTCGTTCTTCTCCCCCTAAATATAAGCGGCCAAAACTGCCCACGGAAGTAACGTGTAGGATATTAATTAAAGCGGCTTTTTCGGCCTGATTAGCGGCCAGGGAAGCGTAGGCGGCTGGTTGCACTTCTAGAACATATAAAGTCTGTCCTGCCATTAACATCATACCCCGAGAACTACGGTTAATTAATTGGGCTTGGTAAGCGTCAATGTTGCGAATAATTTGGCTAGAGACAATTTGCGGTTTCAGACAATCGCGCTGACTAACGCCTAAATACTGCAAAATTGCCTGACCGGCCGCCCTTACCTCTCCCTGACTGCTAGAATGGAGTTCTAAGAGTCCGTAGAGTCGTTCTACGAATAGAACTCCCGGACGAACCACGGCGGATTTGAGGGCAATATCGGTGATGCGATTAATCTCGATGCCGGGGGAAATTTCAATCCAGAGGGAAGCATCCCCGGGTAAGGGTAAAAATCCTTGGGCGACTGTACCGATGTAAGCGGCGTGTTGAAGCTGTAAATTGTCAAGATAAACGTAACTGCGAAGTTCTACACCCAAGCTAATTTCTCCCTCTCTGGTCTATCTTAAAAAGTTATGGGGACAGTGATAGGTTCTGCCGCCCTATCGATCGCCTTGAGGCTACAGTTAGACCTAAAATGTCTTTCAGTCCCGTTTCTGTCCTCTAGCAAATCCCCATTCAAACCCCGGAGCGACGATTAATCAATCCTTAATTAGGGCTTAGGCATTACCATCTTTCACTATAGTATAGAATTAGTGGCCTTTAAATTTGCCGGGGAGAAGGGGTAAAAAACTATAATTATGGGGACAAACTAAGGGAAAAACCAGCATGACGATTCTTTTAGGGGGAGATATCGGGGGAACTAAAACAATCCTGCGTTTAGTGGATTGCCAAAACTCATCGGATAGTCCCCAACCCCTGCTAACTACTCTCGATCAAGAAATTTATCCCAGTGAACAATACCCCGATCTGGTGCCGATCGTCCAGCAGTTTTTGGCCCGACAAGTCACTATTCCCCCAGTGACAAAAGCTTGTTTCGGTATTGCCGGTCCGGTGGTTAACAATAGTTCCGAATTGACTAATTTAAGTTGGTTCCTAACTGGCGATCGCCTAAGCCGTGAGCTGCAGATTGAGCGAGTAAAATTAATTAATGATTTTGCGGCGATCGGTTATGGGGTGTTAGGATTAGCCCCAGAGGAGCTGCACAATCTACAGTCGGCCCCAGCAGTACCAGAGGCCCCGATTGCGGTTATCGGTGCAGGAACGGGGTTAGGAGAGGGTTTTTTGATCCCTGTCTCGAAGGGTACATATCGGGTGTTTGGTAGTGAGGGTTCCCACGCCGATTTTGCCCCCCGATCGAGTTTAGAATATCAACTATTAAATTATCTCTTGGAACTCTATAATATCGAGCGAATTTCGGTGGAGCGAGTGGTTTCCGGCCCTGGAATCACTTCTATCTATCGATTTCTCCACGATAGTAACTATAGTCAGTCATCACCGGCCATGGCGGAAATTTACCGCACTTGGTTAGAAGAAATGGGTAAAACGCAAAAAACCGTCGATTTAGCGGCTAAAATTGCCAGTTTTGCCCAAGATGACTCGGATTATCTCTGTTATCAAACCATGAAAATCTTTGTCGAGGCCTACGGTGCGGAAGCGGGCAATTTAGCCCTCAAGTTGCTTCCCTACGGAGGATTATACATAGCGGGAGGGATTGCGGCCAAAAATCTTCCCCTAATGACCGAGGGTAGCTTTATGAAGGCTTTTCGGGCTAAAGGTCGGATGACGGAGCTATTAAGCAATATTCCCGTTCATATCGTCCTTAATGCCCAAGTGGGACTAATGGGGGCAGTTTCCTGCGCTAGTCAGCTATGAGGGAGGGTTTACTGGATTTTACCAGCAGCAGCGATTGAGGCAAGCGATCAAAAAAATGTTCTCCAGCACGGTTTTCCTGCCCTTGGCCGTGCTTGGGGAGTATTTTGGGGGTTTATCAACAAAAGCCGCTAGAAAGCCGAAAAAATGCCGATCAACAGCTAGAAAAGGCCCTACTGTCCTGTCAGGAAAAAATGTTAAATTCCCACCAGGCCAGTTTTGCCGACAAATTGCACTGGCGCGGTGATGGAAAACAGCCTAGGGCAGTTGCTCTGGCGGGGGGGTCAATGCTATGATTAGGGAGACTTTTGCGGGTATAGTTCAGTGGTAGAACGTCACCTTCCCAAGGTGAATGTCGCGCGTTCGAGTCGCGTTACCCGCTTCTGACGACAATTGATGTAATATATCAATTAACTGGCAAGATGGGCATGAGCAAGTTAACCCCTTTGGCTGTTAACCGTCCCGTCAAGCTGCCCTAGGGTAAAGATAATCCGCTACCATGAAACTAATTATCGGGGGACGTTACCAAGTTATTAAACCTCTAAGTCAAGGGGCTTTCGGTCAAACTTTTTTAGCCCAAGATAACTATCGCCCCGGCCGTCCTCAATGTGTGGTCAAACAGTTAATCACCCAAGTGGTTAACGAAGTTACTATAGGATTATTTGAGAGTGAGGCCAGAGCTTTAGAAAAACTCGGCCATCATCCTCAAATACCGCAATTTTTCGCCAGTTTTCAGGAAAATAAGTCTTTTTATATCGTTCAAGAATTTATCGATGGTCACGATCTTAGTCAGGAAATCTCTAAGGGTAAGCGTTTAGAAGAGAATCAGGTAATTCAGTTATTAAAAGATATCTTGGAAGTTCTCGCTTTTGTCCATCAAAATAATATTATTCACCGAGATATCAAACCCCATAATATTATCCGTCGCCAAGAGGGCAAGCTAGTTTTAATCGACTTTGGCGGAGTCAAACAAGTGGGGACTCAATGGCTAAAAGCAAAACAGACCAGTGTGTCCATTGGGATTGGCACCCCTGGTTATATGCCTAGTGAACAGGCGCAAAATAAACCGCGATTGTCTAGCGATGTCTATGCCGTGGGAATCATCGCTATTCAAGCCTTGACTGGTCTCAAACCGACGCAATTTCCCGAAGATGCCGAAACCGGAGAAATCGCTTGGCGCAATCAGGCCGATGTTAGAGATGATCTAGCAGTTATTGTCGATAAAATGACCCGTTATGACTGGCGCCAACGCTTTCCCTCGGCAGCAGAAGTTTTAGATGCCATAAAAGAGTTACTGCAATTGCGTCAACAACAAGCTTTAGTGTCGGAAATTTCAGCAGAGGAACTGTTTTATCGTGGTAACGCGCATCTCGATTTGGGGCAGTATCTCGAAGCAGTTCAATTGTATCAGCAGTCCCTGCGGAAAAAGCCCGATTTTGTCAATGCTTGGTATAATCGCGGTCTGGCCTTGCAACGATTAGGGCGTTTTCCTGAAGCTTTAGGGTCTTTTAATCAGGTAATTCAATTAGAGACTAATAATGCTCGGGCTTGGTTTTATCGCGGCATCGCTTTAGCTAATTTACGACAAATCAGCGCAGCGATCGCATCTTGGGATAAGGCAATTCAACTGCAGCCAGATTATCTGGAAGCATGGCATTACAAGGGCATGATTTTATGTCGGATGCAACATTATGCGGAAGGTATAGCGGCTTATAATCAAGCCCTGTCCATTAAATCCGATGCTAATGTCTGGTTTAGTAAAGGCGAAGCTTTACGGGAATTAGAACGACTCAGTGAAGCGGTCGCCGCTTATAATAAGGCTTTACAGTTACAATCCCAAAAGGCTGAGGCATGGTATCAACGGGGTTGTTGTCTCTACAAGTTAAAATGTTTCTCGGAAGCAGTGGTTTCTTTTAACCAAACCCTAAAACTAGAGCCTAGCCATCAATTCGCTCTCCAACAAAGGAATTTAGCCCTTAATCACCTGAAATTGTAGGCAGCGAGCCAGCATTTTTGGGGATTAATCCTGTTCCTCTAGCCATTTTTGCCAGATATCTGGACGACGTTCCTTAGTGCGATCGAGTTGTTGTTGATAGCGCCAATCAGCGATATCCTGATGATTACCCGATCGCAAAACCGGCGGCACTTGCCAACCGCGAAAGACCGGCGGCCGGGTATATTGGGGATAATCCAATAAACCTGCCTCAAAACTCTCCAATTTCAACGATTCTGCCTTACCTACCGTCCCGGGTAACAACCGCGTCACCCCGTTAATAATCGCTAAAGCAGGGATTTCCCCACAAGTTAGGACAAAATCCCCTAAAGATACCTCTCTAGTCACCAAATGCTCACAAACCCGCTCATCTACCCCTTCATAATGCCCGCAGATGAGAATTAACTGCCGATAACTACTGGCCCAAGTTTTCAGTAAAGCTTGATTGAGCGGTTCCCCCTGGGGAGTCATCAGCACGATCTCCCGGGGTGGTAAAATTTCTAAAGACTCGATCGCCTCAAAAATTGGCTCTGGTTTTAATAACATTCCCACACCACCACCGTAGGGTTCATCATCGACACGACGGTGTTTATCGTGGGCAAAATCCCGGAGATTGACCAAATTTACCCTAGCGATGTCGCGTTCGAGAGCTTTTGCCAACAACCCCGACTGCAGCGGTGAAGTAAAAAAATCGGGAAAGAGAGTGATAATGTCAAACTGCACGGGGAAAATTAAGGCCTAGACTGGGATAGTGTTTAATGTATCATTTTGTCACGGTTCGATCGGTTAAAATCTTGCTAATTTGGCGCTAGTCTATCTCGATAACATGATAGACTATGCTGTACTGTCTAGGGGTTTTTCTGGCTCTAGCTTGAGTGATCGAAGTCTAGCCTAGACTTAAAGTTAACTAACAGTCCGTCATTGCCAGTGGATCGAAGAAAATTGCTAAAATCGCCTCTACTATTGCTTGATGTCCCGAAAAATATTCCTAAACCGCATTTTTTTCCGTCAACCGTTCAGGGAAAATAACATTAAAATACTTGTCCATCTTCCCGAAAAACCTTCCATCCCTAAAAATGTCTATTCGTTCAGTGACATGATCATCGAGCTAGAAACCCAACACCACGAAAATCCTACCCCCATATCTCTCAAAACGGCGATTTTAGTCATTGGTGGTGCCGAGGATAAAGTCCACGGTAAAGAGATACTGCACACCTTTTGGAATCGCGCCGGGGGTAGCGAAGCAGTGATCGCTATTGTTCCCTCCGCTTCCAGAGAACCGGTTTTAATCGGCGATCGCTATCAGAAGATTTTCGAGGAAATGGGGGCAAAATACGTCAAAGTTATCGATATTCGCGATCGTGTACAGGGAGAAGACCCCCAATTTCAAGCCTACATCGAAGAATGTACGGGTGTATTTATGACCGGAGGCGACCAGCTGCGTTTATGCGGGTTGCTCTCCGATACCCCCCTGATGGAAAGGATCAGACAAAGAGTGCAACAGGGAGAACTGACTCTGGCCGGAACTAGCGCCGGGGCCGCCGTTATGGGTCATCACATGATTGCTGGGGGCAGCAGCGGGGAAGCACCCAATCGGGCCCTAGTGGATATGGCCATGGGATTAGGTCTCATTCCTGAAGTCATTGTCGATCAACACTTCCACAATCGCAACCGCATGGCTCGGTTAATGAGCGCTATCTCCGGTTATCCCGAACGTTTAGGAATTGGCATCGATGAGGATACCTGCGCTATGTTTGAACGGGATGGCACGATGACGGTAATCGGCTGCGGTACAGTGACGGTAATTGATGCCAGGGCAATGTCCCACACCAACCACCATCACGTCACCGCTAACGAACCCCTGAGTCTGCATAATCTGCGGGTACATATTCTTGCCTACGGTGATGGCTATCATCTCAAAAAACAGCAAGTGATCGCTAAATTGGGGTAAAAAAACTCCTGAAAAACTGTTCACGATGAACAGTTTACTAATCTCGGAAAACCAGACAATAAACAACGGCTTCTTTGTGCTTCTCAACAGCGAACATCAGCTATATCATGAAAATTCTCAGAACCCAAACCCTGCGCGGTCCCAACTACTGGAGTATTCGTCGCGACAAGCTCATTGTTATGCGTCTGGATCTCGAAGATCTGGCAGAGAAGCCATCGAATGAAATCCCCGGCTTTTACGAGGGATTAATCGACGTTCTGCCCAGTTTAGTCGAACATTACTGCTCCCCCGGTTATCGCGGCGGTTTCTTTGAACGAGTCCGCACTGGTACTTATATGGGCCATATTATCGAACATATCGCCCTAGAATTGCAGGAACTGGCGGGAACTCCCGTCGGGTTTGGTCGCACTAGAGCCACCTCCACCCCCGGAGTCTATAACGTGGTATTTGAGTACGTTGACGAGCAAGCGGGACGTTATGCGGGTCGGGCTGCCGTGCGTTTGTGTCAATCAATTGTCGATACGGGAACCTATCCTCAGGAAGAATTGGCCCAGGATTTAGCCGATTTACGCGATTTATGCAATAATGCTGCCCTCGGTCCGAGTACCGAAACCATCGTTAAAGAAGCACAAGCTAGAAATATTCCTTGGTTACTCCTGAGCGCTCGTTCCATGGTGCAGTTGGGCTATGGCGTTCACCAAAAGCGCATTCAAGCCACTTTAAGCAGTTTTTCGGGGATTTTAGCCGTTGAGTTGGCCTGTGACAAGGAAGGCACGAAAACTATCCTCAAGGATGCTGGAATTCCTGTCCCCCGGGGTACGGTGATTCAATACTTGGATGAGTTGTCAGAGGCAATCGAGGAAGTGGGAGGATTTCCCATCGTGATTAAACCCCTCGATGGCAACCACGGCCGGGGCATCAGCATCGATGTTAAAAATCAGCAGGAAGCAGCGGAAGCCTATGATCTAGCCAGTGCCGCCTCGAAAACCCGCAGCGTGATTGTAGAAAGGTACTATAAAGGCAGTGATCACCGAATTTTAGTCATAAACGGCAAAGTCGCCGCCGTGGCCGAACGGATCCCCGCTCACGTCGTCGGTGATGGGCGCTCAACTATAGAAGAATTAATCGAAATTACTAATCAGGATCCCAACCGGGGTGACGGTCATGCCAACGTTTTAACTAAAATAACTATTGACAAAACCGCCCTTAATGTGCTAGGAAAACAGGGCTATGAATTAACCAGCATTTTACCCCAAGGAGCGATCGCCTATCTGCGGGCCACCGCTAATTTAAGCACCGGCGGCATCGCCGTGGATCGTACCGACGAAATTCACCCCGAAAACGTCTGGATCGCCCAAAGAGTGGCAAAATTAATCGGTTTGGACATTGCCGGTATCGATGTGGTGACAGATGATATCCGCAAACCCCTGAAAGAAGTGGACGGGGTGATCGTAGAAGTCAACGCCGCCCCCGGTTTTCGGATGCACGTCGCCCCTAGTCGCGGTTTACCTCGCAATATCGCCGCCCCAGTTATCGATATGTTATTCCCTCCCGGGACTCCCAGTCGCGTGCCAATTCTGGCAATTACGGGAACTAACGGCAAAACCACCACTAGCCGCTTAATTTCTCATATTTGCCGACAAACGGGGAAAGTAGTCGGATTTACCACGACGGACGGCGTATATATCGATGATTATCTGGTAGAAAAGGGCGATAACACCGGTCCCTACAGCGCCAGTATGATTTTGAAGGAGCCCACGGTCGAGATTGCCGTGTTAGAAACGGCCCGGGGTGGTATCCTGCGATCGGGTTTAGCTTTTAATCAATGCGATGTGGGAGTGGTGTTAAATGTGGCCGCCGACCATTTAGGTATCGGTGATATCGACACCATCGAACAAATGGCGAAAGTAAAAAGCGTTGTGGCCGAGGTGGTTAGCGCCGAGGGTTACGCGGTTTTAAATGCCGATGACCCTTTGACCGTTAGTATGGCCGAAAAAGTTAAGGGAAGAGTCGCTTATTTTTCCATGAGTCCCGATAACCCGATTATTCACGACCATATCCGTCGCGGTGGCATGGCCGCCATTTATGAGAATGGCTATCTGTCGATTCTAGAGGGAGAATGGACGCTGAGAATCGAGGAAGCGGTTAATATTCCCGTGACTATGCAGGGAATGGCTCCTTTTATGATTGCTAACGCCCTGGCCGCCTGTTTAGCGACTTTTGTGCAGGGTATCGATATCGAGTTAATTCGCCAAGGGGTGCGAACTTTTAAACCTTCCGTGGCCCAGACCCCCGGCAGGATGAACCTGTTTGACTTGGGACACCATCACGCTTTAATCGATTATGCCCATAATCCCGCTGGATACGAAGCCGTCGGCGGTTTTGTCGGCAATTGGTCTGGGGAAAAGGTCGGCGTGGTCGGCGGACCTGGCGATCGACGCGATGATGATTTAATTTTATTAGGGAAATTATCGGCGCTTATGTTCGATCGAATTATTGTTAAGGAAGATAACGATACTCGCGGTCGCCGCCGGGGGGAAGTGGCCGATTTAATTCTCAGGGGAATTAGCCAAGAAAATGCCAGTTTGCGTCCGGAAGTTATTCTCGATGAAACGGAGGCTTTAGAGAAGGCTTTAAGCACGGTTTCTGAGGGTGGTTTAGTGGTAATTTTCCCCGAAAGTGTCACCCAGGCGATCGATTTGGTCGAGAAACATCGACCCCTGACCGATAACCAGGGCTAGAAGTTAGGATATTCTGCCTATAGAGTCACTTCTAGCCAGATGGTCTGTTCCCCTCTCTAGGCAATCGTTGATCTACAATGATTATTGTAGGCTTTCATCGAAGGAATAATAATATTGATGCAGTTATTCACCATCGGTCACTCTAATCACGAAATTGCCTCATTTATGCTTCTACTTAAGAAGCATAATATAACTGCCCTTGCTGATGTTCGTTCTCATCCTTATAGCCGATTTCTCAAGCATTTTAATCAGTCAATATTGTCAAATGCTTTAAAAAGTGAAGGCATTTACTATGTGTTTTTGGGCAAGGAATTAGGAGCCAGACCGAGCAGCCAAGAATGTTATGTCAATGGTCAAGCTTTATACGAAAAAATTGCTAAAACATCAGCTTTTAATCATGGAATTGAACGAATTTTACAGGGAGTGAAAAAACATCGAATTGCCCTTATGTGTGCGGAGAAAGACCCGATTGAATGTCATAGAGCGATTCTGGTTTGTCAACATCTACGTCATTTCGATTTAGATATTTATCATATTCTAAAAAATGGTGACTTGGAATCTCATGAGCATCTGGAAGAAAGAATGCTGTTCAAACATAGTTTGACCGATTTTGCAGCCAGTAATCAAAAAGAAATTCAGCTTTCTTTATTTGTCGAGCCAAATAGCAATCTTCTCACAAAAGCAGCATGTTTGGAGAAAGCTTATAAGCTTCAGGGTGATGCAATTGCTTATATAGAAACAACTGGTAATCATTATGAACAGGACAATCAATCTCTTTACAATCGGCTTTACTCAAAAGACTGCACAGAAGTTCTTTGATGACTTACAAAAAGCTGGTGTTAAGAGAGTTATAGATACTCGTCTAAATAATGTTTCCCAGTTAGCAGGATTTAGTAAAAAAGCTGACCTAGAATATTTTTTAAAAGTCATCGGTGGAATTGACTATGTTCATGTTTTAGACTTAGCTCCAACTCAAGATATTCTTGATGAATATAAAAAGAAAAAAGTTGATTGGACAATATACGAACAAAAATTTAGACAACTTATTAGTAGCCGCAGGATTGAAACAAAAGTTTCTCCAGATGTAATTAATAACGCTTGTTTACTCTGTAGTGAGGCAAAACCTCATAATTGTCACCGTCGTTTAGTGGCGGAATATTTAAAGGAGAAATGGGGGAATGTCAATATATGTCATCTCTGAAAAAAATTGTCTGTCTTGCTAATTCATGGAAATTAAATGAACGCTGTATCGCTGGAATTGATATTGGTTCAGGAAATTGGGTTCGTCCTGTGTGTGATTCTCTTTATCCAGAAGATGGCAGGGTTCCACGATCAGTTAGACTAATTTCTGATAAAGAACCAAAAGTTTTAGATATTCTCGAAATTCCCCTTGCTGATACTGGCAATGATTTTGGGTTTGAATCGGAAAATCTTTCCGTTTTACCCGGTGAATGGAAATGTGTAGGTAGATTCAATATCAATGATTTGGGAAAGTATTGTAGAACCCCAACAAAAATACTGCACAATTCAATTAAATATGTTAATCCTTCTTATTTGAAAAACCTTAATTTCAATCAACGTTATACTCTCCAGTTGATTCAAGTGCAGAGTTTTAGAGTATATCAAAAAGAAAATTCAAAAGGAAATTTTGAGTGGCGTGGCACAATTACAACAGCGAATGGTAACAGTTTGACAGAAGCAAAGATAACTGATCCCGTATTTGTCGAGAAATTAAATACAGGCTATCAACCTCAGCAAAACTGTTTTGTTACCGTCAGTCTTAGTCTGCCTTGGGTCTCTTCGGCAAATTGGGAAGGAGAAGCTCCCTGCTGGAAATTAATAGCAGGTGTGATTGAATTATAGGAATTACGGCTAGACAACTTTTTTATAGGTTGTTTGATCGAAAAAATCTCTGTTCGTGAAATTTTCAGAGCTATGAACAGTTGAGTTTAACAGACTGAAGTGGGCGGGGTAAATCCCCAGTATTCTACCAGTAAATTTAGCATAAATGCTGGGGCGATCAAGGGAAAATAAACTGGTAGAATCTGAATAGAAGTGGTTACTTTGGCGATCGCTAATACTGCATCGAAATTTTCGCCGCGGGTAATCAAGCGATCAAAAGTAGATGAATTCATGGGGAGATTCTTAGATGTTCGCCGCCGATACTCAAGCAATTCTCTTGCTTTGTGCCAATTTTGGACAAAATCGCCCTACAACCAGATATGAAGATTGCTAAACTGGATTCTTGGCATCTTTTTTCCCTACTCAACTGAAATCGTCTAAAACTGACTGAAAGTGTTGGCTAATTTATCAGCAATTCCCTCGATCCAAATTTCATCTTGTTTAGTATAACTGCGCGGCGCATTTGCCGCCAAAATTAACACCCCTTCCTTACCGATGGGTTGACAGATTAAGCCTTGGCTGTTTTCTGGCAAATAGTCAAACTCGATTTTAGCGGGATATAAATTTAAATTAACTAAATAAACGGCTTTACCGGTTTCTAAAACTCTTTTGATAATATTACTAACTTTAACTTCAGAATTCTGGCTTAAGATACCGCGACGTAATAAAACTTCTCCCCGATAATAAACGATCAGAGATTTTGTCACGGTGTTAGTTAAAAGTAAATGGGAAGCCCAAGCAAGCTCAATTTTAACCGGTTCTGGCAAATCTGGGGCAAATTCCAGGCCTTCGCGCCCGATTAATTCCACAGCATCCGGTAAGCGGGGTTGAACTCTTTGCCAGATTAAACCCACCAAAATTAAAACCCCACTCAAAATCACTCCCATCACATCGGAACGCGCTTGCGATGGGGTTAGATCGGCAGTGGCAAAACGATTAAACATTAATACCGTACCCCCGACGATGCCGGCGAACAGGGGTAACAGTCTTAAAATACGATTGGGATCAGCTTGTGCCATAGCTGAGAACTATTCCTCGTCTGGTTCTAGAATACGTTGAAAAAGATAGCCTGTACCTCTAGCGGTGAGAATTAACTCAGGATTGCTGGGATCATCCTCTAATTTGGCTCGTAAACGGGAAATATGCACATCTACCACCCGCGTATCCACATGACGTTCGGGGGTATAACCCCAAACTTCCTGAAGGATTTCCGAGCGCGAAAAAGCTTCTCCCGATCGACTGACCAATAATTCTAGTAAACTAAATTCCATACCGGTCAGACGGATGCGTTCATCCCCCTTATAAACTTGGCGTTTATTGGTATCGATTTTAATTGAACCGATATGAATCACACCGGAACTGGGAATCCCCGGGGCGCCATTTTTCTCTACCCGACGCAACACCGAACGAATCCGCGCTTCGAGTTCTTTGGGAGAAAAAGGTTTAACTACATAGTCATCCGCGCCCAATTCTAGCCCGGTAATTCGATCGGCCACATCCCCCAAAGCCGTTAACATAATGATAGGAATATCCGATTCTTTGCGGAGTTCCTGACAGACACCGTAACCGTCTAATTTCGGCATCATCACATCCAAAACCACTAAATCGGGTTCGGCGGTGCGGAAGGTTTCTAAAGCTTCCTCGCCGTCGGCGGCGGTGACGACTTCATAACCAATCATCGACAAACGAGTCTCTAAGATACGACGGATGCTGGCTTCATCATCAACAACGAGAATTTTTTCCTTCTGGTTCTCCAACTGAATTAACACTCCTTAGTTAAATAGTGTGATGAATTTTAAAGTTAAATAACGAGCGTTCCTGTTTATAGAATATCCTTTTGCCGTTATCATTAAGCCTAAATTTCCTATTTTATTTCTTTTATGGCAATTATCAATAACTTTATGGTCTTCCTTCCCCCCTATCATACTTAATTAAATTTGACAAGAGAATTGATCCCCAAACCGCTTTTCTTCAACTTTTCTTAAAAAACATGGCGAAATCGCGAACAATATATATCTGTAGTGCTTGTGGGGCGGAATCTCCCCAATGGTTGGGAAAATGCCCCAGTTGTGACACCTACGGGACGCTAGAAGAACAAGTGGTAGCTGGTGGCAATAATCCGGCGGTAAATCGCCCAGGATGGCAAAATAGTCGCCCAAATAACGGCAAAGGGCAACGCAACCCCCAACCGCGCATCTCGGTTCGCTTCTCGGAAATTACCCAGTATGAACAGGAACGTTTTCCCTCCGGTTACGGGGAATTCGATCGCGTTCTCGGTGGTGGCATTGTCCCCGGTTCTCTTGTACTAATCGGCGGCGATCCGGGTATCGGCAAATCGACGCTTTTACTGCAAGTTACCAACCAACTCGCCCAAAGATTACCGCGCATCCTCTACGTTTCCGCTGAAGAATCGGGACAACAGATTAAACTGCGGGCTGCCCGTTTGGGGGTGGGAGTGGTTCCCGTGGAGTCGGAAAATAACGGCAATGGCAAGGAGAAAAAAGCCTCTGAATCAACCGCAGAACTCGATAATCATCTCTACGTTCTGCCAGAAACCGATTTAGAGGAAATTTTGCGAGAATTAGAATCTCTACGCCCACAGGTGGCGGTAATTGACAGTATTCAAACTCTTTATTTTGGGGCGTTAACTTCCGCACCGGGATCTGTCGCCCAAGTTCGCGAATGTACCTCCGCCTTGATGCAGGTGGCAAAACGGGAGAATATTACTTTATTGATTGTCGGTCATGTTACTAAAGAAGGGGCGATCGCCGGTCCGCGAGTTTTGGAACATTTGGTCGATACGGTGTTATATTTTGAAGGCGATCGCTATGCCTCCCATCGTCTCTTAAGATCCGTGAAAAACCGTTTTGGGGCAACCCATGAGATCGGTATTTTCGAGATGGTGGATCACGGTTTGGTGGAAGTGGAAAACCCCTCAGAATTGTTTTTAGGCAATCGCGACGAATTTTCCCCCGGTACGGCGACGGTGGTAGCCTGTGAAGGTACACGCCCGATTGTGGTGGAGTTACAGGCATTAGTTAGCCCCACCAGCTACGCTTCCCCGCGAAGATCGACCACGGGCATAGAATACAACCGATTACAGCAAATTCTCGCCGTTTTAGAAAAGCGCGTCGGCATTCCTTTATCGAAATTAGATGCCTATGTTGCCTCCGCAGGAGGGTTGGGAGTGGAAGAACCGGCGGCGGATCTGGGAGTTGCGATCGCTGTTGTTGCCAGTTTTCGCGATCGAGTCGTGGATCCGCGCACAGTCTTAATCGGGGAAGTGGGATTAGGCGGACAAGTGCGCCTAGTGTCGCAAATGGAACTAAGATTAAAAGAAGCGGCTAAATTGGGCTTTAAACGGGCGATTGTCCCTAGAGGTCAAGTTTATCCCGAAGATGTGGGCTTAGAAATTGTTCCAGTCGGCAAGGTAATCGAGGCAATTGTCGCCGCAATTCCCCCCCAGCAGCGCTTTGGGGAAGATATAGAAGACGAGGAAGGGGAAGGGCAAGAATAACGGTACAATGCTAAAAAAGATTAAATTACTTGGGAGATTTTCACCATGTCTGTGTTAGCTGTTGCTGCTTTGGCGGGTTATCTGATCGTTTTTACCGGAATTGCCCTCGGTCTCTTTTTCGGTCTGCGCTCCGCTAAAATTATCTAGTATATAAACAGGAAAAAGCTTTAGTGATCGGTTTAACTGGTCACTATTGCCAATTCTAGGGGAAATAAAAAATGACTGTTATTCTAGACTTAAAAACTCTCTACGAAATTGATGATTCTCTCTGGTTAGAAGAAACTATCGAACTGCTCAAGGCTAAAAATTTTGAAGCGCTAGACTTAGAAAACTTGCTCGAGGAGTTAGAAGACTTGGGAAACGAGAAAAAGTTTCGTGTTGCTAGTTTTTTACAGCAAATTATTAGACATTGTTTATTATTACAATTTTGGACAAGTGAAAGAGAATATAATCAGGCTCATTGGCGTTCAGAAATTATCAATTTTAAAGATGAACTTAATACTTATTTGACGACTAATTTAAGAAATTATCTAGAACATAATTTGGCAACTATTTATGAAAAAGCCCTTCGCTATCTTCGTCAAAAAACCGATAATAAAGTCAACTTTCCTGATACTTGTCCCTACAGTTTAGAAGAACTGCTCGCTCCTAATTGGCTACCACCTTACAAATAAAGGAGATAAAAAATGACTGTTATTCCCGACTTAAAAACTCTCTACGAAATTGATGATTCTCTCTGGTTAGAAGCAACCATAGAACTGCTCAAGGCTAAAAGATTTGACGCTTTAGATTTAGATAATTTAATCGAGGAGTTAGAAGACTTGGGTAACGAGAAAAAGTTTCGTGTTGCTAGTTTTTTACAGCAAATTATTCGTCATGCTTTGTTACTGCAATTTTGGACAAGGGAAAGAGATTATAATCAGGCTCATTGGCAAGCAGAGATAGTGAGTTTTAAAGATAAACTAAAACGTTATTTAACTACAAATCTTCGTCAATATCTAGAACAGGAATTTGAGCAAATTTACTTTGAGTCCGTGCGATATGTTCGTCAAAAAACTGATAATAAAGTCAACTTTCCCGATACTTGTCCCTACAGTTTAGAAGAACTTCTCGATCCTAATTGGCTACCACCTTACGAATAAAGGAGATGATAATGACTGTTATTCCCGACTTAAAAATTCTCTACGAAATTGATGATTCCCTCTGGTTAGAAGAAACTATCGAACTCTTAAAAGCGAAAAGATTTGACGCTTTAGATTTAGATAATTTAATCGAGGAGTTAGAAGACTTGGGAAACGAAAAAAAGTTTCGTGTTGCCAGTTTATTAGAGCAAATTATTAGACATTTTTTACTCCTACAGTTTTGGACAGAGGCAAGA
>NZ_JADBSZ010000188.1:0-5077 GCF_020246425.1 Microcystis sp. M079S1 | reverse complement strand
TGAAATGGGGCGAAAGTCTGTGGACTCTGTGTAAGACAGTACATGGTTTTTTAACTGTGGTATGCGACGGTGGTGGAAGCAGAAACTTAAATCGTGAGGTTTAGGAATCGCCGCACTTTTAGGGCGGCGAGGATGTCAATGAGGTTCGCTCGTCCTCTATTTTGATCGCCGACTCGTGCAGTCATGTCTTTTTTTCTCTTAGCTGTTGAACCACCTGCCCTAATTAACACTGTAGCTGAACCGGAAACGGAGGAACGCCAAGTTTCTGAAAATAGTCCCACGTCTGTAGTTCCCCCCCCTGTCACCCCAGCACCTCTAGAGGCAAAAAAGCCTTCAGAAGAGAGCGTTTCTATTCCCCTCACCGTCACTCCACCCCCGGAAACCGTCGAGGTAAAACCCTTGGTTCCCGATGAGGGTATTCCCTTAAAACCATTACCTAGCAGTGCGGGTGATGCGGCAGCTTTAGGAAAACCCCTTTCTGTCCAGAATTCTCCACCCCCCGCAGCCGTTGGTGTCACTATTCATCCCGAAACCGAGATAGTTTCAGGATTAAATCAAAAAGCTCTTAACCAGAAAAATGGCTCAACTCGGCTATTAGTGCGGAAAAAAGGCGAAAAAACCGGTCAAGAATACTTGATTTCCCTCAATAACAGCCTAGATCAGACCGCTAATCCAGAAGGGGAAAGACCCCTAGAATTAGTGGCCGATGAGCAGGAATTTGACCAAAATCGGCAGATTATCACCGCTAGAGGTAATGTCACCCTGCGTTTTGCCCAAAGTGTACTAACGGCCGATCGCTTACAGATTAATCTTCCCGAAAAGTTAGCAGTAGCGGAGGGCCAGGTGATCCTAACCCGGGGAGATCAAATCCTGCGCGGCGATCGCTTTGAGTATTATTTCGTCCAGGATAGCGGTGTGGTATTTAATGCTAATGGGGAGATTTTTCAACCCAGCACCGCTAGGGATTTAGGACAAACGCTGCCCACGGATGTGGGGGCCGGTAGTTCTTTTGCAACCCTAACCGATCGTTTGGCATTAAATCAACCCTTGCAGAGAATCACCACGGGAGAGGGTTTTCAATTTGTCGTCGGGGGACAGGATCCTAGTCGGCGCGATCGACAGAATATTAGTAGTCCATCGGGGGGAACGATTAATCGTGTCCGTTTTCAGGCCGAACGCTTGAATTTTGATGGTAAGGTGTGGAATGCCACTAATGTGCGTCTGACGAATGACCCTTTTTCCCCCCCTGAGTTGGAAGTTCGGGCTAATTCCGCCACTTTTCGCAGTACCGGCCCCTTTACCGATGAGTTACGGATGAGTAATTCCCAGTTGGTTTTCGATCAACGGGTAGTGGCACCCACGTTTATTAATAGTCTTACTTTCGATCGCCGTCGTCGTCGTCCTTTTTTAATTGCCCCGGGCTATGATGGGGAGGATCGGGGCGGATTTTTCGTAGAAAGTCCCCTAACTTTAGTGGAGACACCGAAGACTCTTTTCGAGTTGACACCGCAATATTTAATTCAAAAAGTCCTTAATCCCGATGCTTTTCCCTCAGCTAACCCCGGAGGTGGCGAAGTTTCGGCCCTTAGTCCGAAAGCTTTTGGTTTATTGGGCAATTTTGCCACTAATTTTGGCGAGCGCTCGTTTTTGCAAGCGACAGCTTCTTTTTCTAATCTAGATTTGGAACAGATCGAAAATAGTGTTCGTTCTAAAATTCGCTTTCAACAGACGATCGGACAGTTGCAGGATCCCTATCTGCTCAATGTGGAGTACAATTATCGCGAGCGTCTCTTTAACGGTTCTTTGGGTTTTCAGACGGTTAATAGCAGTTTTGGGGCAATTTTGACCTCACCGGTGATTGTCGTCCCGAATACGGATATTAGACTCAGTTATCAAGCTTCTGTTCAGAATATCAACGCACCCACCGATCGCAGTGATCTCTTAGCGGCCAATGCAACGGATAATGTTACTAATTTAAGCCGTTTTCAGGGGGCTGTCTCCCTCAATCGCAGTTTTTTACTCTGGTCTGCCCTTACTTTACCACCGACTCCCGACCAAGGGTTAAGATTTTCTCCCGTTCCCGTTCAACCCTATATTGCTCTTGTCACTGGTGTCACCGGTGTCACCGGTTATTACACTAATGGAGAGACGCAAAATTCCGTCACGGGAACCGTGGGATTATTAGGACAGTTTGGGCGTTTTTCCGGCAATTTTCTCGACTATACCGGGTTTAATCTCAGTTTTAGTCAGGGTTTAGTCAACGGACAATCACCCTTTTTCTTCGATCGCTTTGTTGATCAACAAACAATGTCATATGGTATAACTCAACAGGTATATGGTCCGATCCGTGTGGGTTTCCAGAGTATTTACAGCATCGATCAAGCTAAGGAAATCAGTACAGAATATTTTCTCGAATGGAGTCGTCGTACCTATAGTTTAATTTTGCGGTATAACCCAGTGCTGCAGTTGGGAATACTCAACATCCGCGTTTCGGATTTCAACTGGACAGGCAACCCCGGCTATTTTGAGGGCAGCGATATCCGTCCGGTGGTGGATGGAGTAACCCGTTAAGACTACATGGGAATTATGAATTATGAATTATGAATTATGAAGTGGGGTGTGGGGTTTTAGGGATTTTCAGATCGGGATTACCTCTCATTGAGACTCCCTTGACTAACTTCTATCCTCTCTTCAACGTGACAGAAAAGCTCCTAAAATTTTCATGGTGTTGCTCGTTTCATAATTCAACCCTTCTACTCCCTTAATATTTGTTTGTTCATAAAGTCTAGGAGAGCGTAAAGTGTTCTGACATTCTCCTGTTTTTAGGTTCCAAAGTTTAATCGTCTCGTCTTCACTTGCGCTGGCCAATGTCTTACCGTCGGGACTAAAACAGACTGACCTGACACTTTTAGTATGTTCACACAGGAGTTGATGAAGTTGACCTGTTTCAACATCCCAAATTCGGATCGTTGCGTCATCTCCCCCACTTGCTAGTAACTTCCCATCGGGACTAAAAGCTACTGACCATACCCAAGACTTATGACCTTCAAAACTATTAATTAATCTACCATCTTTGACTTGCCAAACTTTGACCGTTTGATCATCACTTGAACTGGCTAATCGCTGACCGTCAGAGCTAAAGACAACAGACCAGATTCTTCCTTGATGACCTTTAAAAGTCCGCAAAGATTGAGTCATATTATCTTCAATAGACCAGAGTTTAATAGTTCGATCTTCACTACCAGTTGCTATTAATTTTCCATCAAGACTAAAATTTACTGATAATACCCAGGCCTGATGTTCCTCAAAAGTTTTGAGACAAAATCCTCTCGGAACTGACCAAAGCTTAACAGAATTATCTCCACTACCACTCACCAATATTTGACTATTAGGACTAAAAGCGATCGACCATACGCGCTTTTGATGTTCTGGAGCAAAAGTGTATTTTTCATCTGTCCTAATATCCCAAAGTTTAATGATGTTATCGTGACTGGTACTAGCAATCAGTTGACCATTCGGACTAACCGCGACTTGATGCAATAAAACCCAATAATCTTTTTCTTGTAAAATTTTAATTACTTCGCCACTTTCCCCTGACCATAATCTAATCGTTTGATCTCCGCTTCCACTTATCAATGTTTTTCCATCGGGACTAAAAGCTACTGAACAGATCCAGTCAGTATGACCATTAATCTGTTGAAGACATTTATGGTTTTTGATAGACCATAATCGGATCGATCGATCTATAGACCCACTCAAGATATATTGACTATCGGGACTAAAAGTAATCGATGATAATCGATTGCCATATCCCCTAAAACATTGAAGACATTCTCTGGTTTTTACTGACCATAACCGCAGTGTAAAATCTTCACTCCCACTGGCTATATATTGACCGTCCGGACTAAAAGCAATTGACCAAATCCAGCTTTCATGTCCTTTTAAAGTATCAATATTTTGATATTCTCCTTCTATAAGAGACCATATTTTGATGGTTTTATCGCCACTTCCACTGGCTAGAAGTTGACCATCGGAACTAAAGGCAACTTGCCAAACCCAATCTTGGTGTCCTGTAAGAGTATGGAGACATTCTCCTGTCTCAACTGACCATATTTTGATAGTTTTATCAGCGCTCCCACTGGCTAAAAGTTGACCATTTGGACTAAAGGTAACACCACCTACTCGTTCTTGATGTCCTTCAAGGGTGTGGAGACATTCTCCTGTTTCAACTGACCATATTTTAATAGTTTTGTCCTCACTTCCTGTGGCTAAAAACTTACTATCAGCACTAAAAGTAACGGCTCTAATAGGAGCATAATGTTTTTGAGAAGGGTGGGGCAAAGAATGACAATTTATAGATAGATCTGTTGTAATAGACCAAATTTTAACAATTCCATCTTGTCCCCCACTTGCTAGTAACTGTCCCTCGGAATTTAAGGCTACTGACCACACCCAGCTTCCGTGAGCAGGAAAGCTTTTGCTTAATTCTAATTTTCCATCTTGTTTGACTTTCCAGAGGTAAATCATCCCATGACTGTCACCAGTTGCTAAAAGATCTTCTCTTGGAAAAGAGCGATTAAACTGACTGCAAGAAATTGATAAAATACTGCCACAAGTTTGAGGGAAAATACAGTCAAAAAACTGTGAGTATGAAAAATCTACTTGGTTGAGTCTAATGTTTGAAAAATCGACTTGTCGAATAGGGATATGGGAAAAATCGTAGCCGATTAAGTAACCATTTTTCAGTATATTAAGTAAGTTAATAATATTGCCAGCAATGCCGCCAATTTGTCCAGAAGGTTCATTTTTTAATGTCTTTAAACAATCGATTAGTTTGCTTTCTAGATTATTTTCTTGAAAATTATGGATTAAGTTCTTAATTATTGGGTGTAAAATAACATTAATTTGAATCTTTCTTAGATAATCAGGAACAGGGCTCTTCGTTACTTGGTATGGTTCGATATGGGGGCATAAATCGACTAAATCCTTATCTGGCAAGAGATTTAATTGATTAGTTCGCTCCAGATCGCAAACAATTGACAAAAATTGCGGTAATGTCTGTTTCTATAAGGGTTTC
>NZ_JADBSZ010000187.1:0-25245 GCF_020246425.1 Microcystis sp. M079S1 | reverse complement strand
TTAACTTTAAACTCTAAGACAAACATTTTACGCAGGGGGGACTTAGACAAAATCAGTATAGCACAATAAAAGTTAAGTTAACAAGATATAGTTTAAAAAGCCGTCCTAAAAGGACGGGGCTTTAACCCAAAATTTCGGTAAATTCCAGAAAAACAGTACCCTCCCCCGCACATTTGTCAAGTCTTTTAAATAATTCTTAATATTTCTTTCCGTTTTGCTCTCTGGCTCTCGTCCGGCTTTTCGACAGAATCGCTAAAATGATCAGGGGTGTTTTAGAGGCAAGTCTATGAGTGAACCGGTAACTCTTGAGGATATTTACCAGCTATTCCGCGCTTCCGCCGAGGAATATGATCGCCGGGCTGAGGAATATGATCGCCGGGCTGCCCAATCCAAGGCGGAATATGATCGCCGGGCTGCCGAATCCAAGGCGGAATATGATCGCCATAGAGTCGAAATAGAGAACCTCCTGGCCGAATCTAAACTAGAAAGCGATCGCTCGATGGCAGAACTGAAACGCACCGTAGAACGAACCAGCAAAGCGGTAGATAGTCTGACCACTCGCTGGGGTCGATTTGTGGAAGAATTGGTAGAACCGGCGGTTTTACGGCTTTTTCAGGAAAAAGGCATTGATATTAAGGAAGTTTATCCCCGCGCTAGAGTCAAGCGTCAGGGCATCGCCATGGAAATTGATATTCTAGCGGTAGATGATACCGATCTCGTGGTGGTGGAATGTAAATCGAGATTATCTCAAGATGATGTGGATGAATTTATTGAAAAATTGACTCGTTTTAAAATCGCTTTTCCCCATTATCAAAACTATCGAGCTTACGGTGCGGTGGCGGGAATTGAAATCAACGAGGGAATCGATCGCTATGCTTATAAAAAAGGTCTATTTGTGATTAAACCCTCCGGGGATACGGTGGCCATTATTAATGATGCCGACTTTCAACCGAATACTTGGTAATTTCCCTAGTCAAAACAATTGCTATGGTTAACCTTTCCTACATAAAAATCGCCTTCTTCCCAGTATCGGGAAATCGTTATTTAACCGCAGAGGAAAGGGCGAGGGCAGCTGCGGCGCTCGCCCAGCAAGAAAGTTTAGCCAAAGAGGAAGCGGAACAAAAAGCCCAACGACTAGCGGAAAGACTAAGATCACTGGGTATCAACCCCGATGAAATGTAAGGGTGGGTTCCAGGCAATTTTAGGGGATTAATCGCGTAATAATTCCGGTTCGGTTAATTCGTCGGTCATTTCCATCAAGGCCCGTTGGACGGGTTTAATCATCGGGTCATCGATATTTTCTACGGTATCGTAGCGGACGCGTTTGGCTCGTCTAGCGACTTGCACGACGATCGAGTAACGATTGCTGGCCGCATTCATCAGTTTATCGGTGAGATAAATCATCTCGGAGGAGTCGAATTTAAACCGTTTGGACATAGTTATATTTAGCCTTCTCTGGTGAATTTGGCACTTGTCACTGATTTTAGTGATAAGTTTTATTACTCAGTCCACCTTACCATATTTTGTCAACCTTAAGGATAGGGTGATATTTGATCTCGATCGGATTTTGTCAACTACTTTTTACAAAACTTAAATCAATTTTATACAAGTTTAAAAATATACAAATAAAGAGATAATTTTTGAAATAAATAAACCCAAAAAAGGGAGACAATTGCGGGGGCTGTAAATATACTTGAACATTTGACATCCTCACCGCCAGGGCCCGACGGTGATGACCGGCAGAGCGAACAAACTTAATTGAACGACCGACCGCTGGGTTGACGCTTCAAGGGATGCCGATACCTTAGCGGTAGTCTTACGCTTTCCGACCCGTCCGTTTTGAGTGTCCGAATGCCGGACGGCCACTTTGAACAAGTCGAAAAAATCTAATGTTCAACCTCATTTTCTAGAAAGTTTTACTCGTTCAAGGCCGAATTTGAATTCTTTTGTGAACGAAACCCCCTACTATCTGTTGTCAAGGTTCAGTTTTTAGCTTGGTTATCGCTTTTTCCATTGTAGCTTAAAGCCGTCCTAAAAGGACGGGGTTTTCAACCCAAATTTTCGATAACTTCCCCCTCGATTTAGCTTCCGGTGATGCTATCCCCATGGACTTGACAGTGCTGGCGATCGATGGTTAAAAATAAACAGATGCTGGATCCCCATCCAACATCCGCATTCTAACTCTGCACACATTTTGCTAAGTCCTCATGATAAGTTAAAAAACGCTTCCTTTTTGGGGGCGTTTTTATTTATTCGATTGAAAAAACCGATGACAATCATTACTAAAGCTGATAAGAAAGTGGCAAGTGGGGTGTGGGGTGTAGGGTGTGGGGTGTAGGGTGTGGGAAGAACAAATAAAAATAATCTCCTGACTCCCGACTCCCGACTCCCGACTCCTGACTTCTAACCCAATTTTGGACAAAGATAAGTAAAAATTATTTATTGACCGTAAAAACTTGAGAATATTTAAATTAACATTCCGCAATATTTATAAATCCTTAAGAATTAATTGAGAAAGATTATTATTTAACAACGATGTTGTGATGGTTACAGCGATTTGATAAAATTTCATAGTGGGCTATTCTGTGCTTTTTTGGGCAGCAATGGTTAAAACCCTCGCCACACCTAGAAGGTGATCCTAATTAAAACGGGTAAATCAGTCAATTTCACCCACAACGATGATCTTTTTTTTATGTAGTTTTGTTGCAAAAAAAAAGTTTTTTTGACAAAAAGCACAAAGTATGATATACAGCCAAGGTGTTTCTGGTTGCGAGTAATTATTGTAGAGGGGGGAGATGGGAGAATAAATAAAAGCAATCTCCTGACGACCGACGACCGAATACTGATAACTGACTCCTGATAACTGATAACTGATGAAAAGATTAGCTTGGTTCGATCGCTTAGTGTTAGCGACTATTTTGGCCTTAATTGCCGGGATATCGTCGATTTTGATCCAGGGAAATCAAGTTCCTACCCGAGGGGAGAATTTTAGCTGGCAAGGACGAAAAATCGGCGTTAGGGACAATTATTTTACTTTAAGTTTTAATCGACCGATTGACCGTTCCGACATAGAAACTGGACTGGTGATCGATCCTCCCTTGCCGGGTAAAATTAGCTGGTCTGGCGATCGCTTGACCTATACCTTGACGGAATTGCCCATCTACGGCAAAAAATATCAAGTAAAGTTACCCATTGCCCAAGGTGAGGACTTGATCGGGGAATTTTACACCCACGATCGAGCTTTTGCCTATATTGGGGTCAACCAAGAGGAAAGAGGCCGTTTAATCGTCTGTAATATCATTCAGGGGGCAAATAACGTCACAGAACTGAAAAAAACCATCCTTACCCCTGCGGATCTGGTGGTCACGGATTTTCAAATGTATCCGAGGGGGGAGAGAATTTTATTCTCGGCCTTCGATCGCTCTGACTTAGGACGAGATACCCCGAAACAGCAACTTTATACAATTACCACGGGTTTAAATCATGACGAACATGGTCAAAATTTGCCCAGTGGTCGTATAGAAAGGTTTTTAGATGCGAAAACCTATCAAAATCTTCGCTTTAATCTCTCAGATAACGGCAAAACCCTAATCGTGCAGAGAATTAATCATGGGAATCCGGGGGATGCCAGTTTATGGGTAATCAGTGATGATGGACAATCGCGACCGTTAGGAATACAAGCGGATAATTTTTTACTATCTCCCGACGGTAAAAAAGCGGTTGTCAGTCAAACGGGAGGGGTAGCGGTGATTCCTTTGGATGTCCAAGCGGGAAAACCGCAATTTTTGCCTACCTACGAGAAAATCCTCGCTTTTTCCCGGGATGGTCGCCAAAAATTAATGGTGAAATCAGAACCGGATAATCAGCGATCGCTATTTTTGCTCAACGATCAGGGAGAGTCAAGACTACTATTAAGAACAGCTAATCCGATTATTAGCTGTGAATTTGAACCGCGACAGGAAAAAACCCTTTACTGTCTGAAAAGCGATCTGGTTATGGGCAGCGATGGCAAAGTGAAAGAAGAACCTTTTTTAGGGATTATTGAGCTAAAAACGGGTAAAATGATCCCCCTGCTGGCCTTACCTAATTATCGTGACGTGCAGATGAGTATGTCTCCCGATGGCGTGGCCTTATTATTTGATCAGTTAGTAACCATACCCTTTGGAGTCGGAAATGATTTAGTTACTGGGGAGGGATCGAGCATTGCCGATGGTCGTCTCTGGTTATTACCACTCCCCGATCAATTCAGTCCCAATAGCACCCCGAAAATTTTACCTCAAGAACTCAACGCCGGTTTTAAACCCCGTTGGCTGCCCTAATAGAGCAGAATTGAGGAGTTAGGAGTCAGTCCCGATGAAAAAATTTTCACCCCCACAGATGAAAGAGGTTTCCTTCCCTACACCCCACACCCCACACCCTACACCCTCTTTCAAGTCAGGAGACAGGAGAGAAATCTTTACCTAATCAGGTGACTCGGAGAATGCTGACTCCCGAAAACGAAAACCTCATACCTCACCATTAAGATAACTGCTATATGCTACTTCAGCGATTTGCTTTTTTATTGCGTCCTAGTGGCGATATCGAGATCGAGCGGGGGATTCGGACTTTATTAGCGATTGCGGTACCGATTATTATCGGTGATATTTTAGATCAGTCAGAATTGGGGTTAATGGTCGGTTTAGCGGCTCAAACCTTGATTTTAGCCGATGTAGGGGGACTTTACTGCCTGAGAGCGAAAACCCTAGTCGCTACGACTATTGGGATGGCTCTAGCTTTGATTATCGGCACATTAGCCAGTGATTGGCTAGGATTGACCGTCGTGATAGTTTTTTGCGGGTTGTTTCTAGCGGGTTATTTGACGGTTTACGGGGAAAATGGGGCGTTAGCTGGGGTAGTAATTAGTTTATTGCTGCTTTTTGCTGTTTCTTTGCCATCGGGAGATATTGTCGTCGCTTTACAACGGGCCGGAATCGCTGTGTTGGGAGGGGGATGGACAATTTTTTTAGCCCTGTTTATCTGGCCTTTTCGCCCTAATCAGCCTTTACGTCAGGTAACGGCGGAAAATTTTCAGGGTATCGCCACCTATCTCCGCTCTTTGCCCTTAAACTCTCGTTCTAATGCTAATGAGGAGCCATATTTTGACAAAATCCGCCAACTGTTGCTACGTTCGAGGAAAACTGTCACCTTGACGCGTCGGGGACGTTGGGGAAAAAGTGAGCTGCGGGAATTGTTAATCGTCTTGATTGAAGATAGCGATCGCATTAATACCAGCTTAATTGCGCTGCGAGAATTGCTTCATCTTCATCCCTTGCCACAACTGACCACGGTGGGTATTTTATTAGAAGATATTCTCGTGCAAGTGGCGGAAATTAGCGAAGATATTGCCTGGTTAATTTTGGGTAGAAATAAACAACCGGATTGTGAGCGCTTGCAGCTATTACTCAAGGCGATCGAGCAACAAAAAAACCTGCAAGCTAAAGTTTTAGAAAATGCCCAAGATGATTATACCAGTTATGTGGCAATTTCGCAATTAAATAATCGTTTAAAAAAATTATTTAAACAGCTAAAAATAGCCAGTGAAACAGCGCAACATTTGCGGCAAAGCGAGGAATTTTCAGATAAAAAAAATCCCTGGCAGCGTAACTTTGAAGGGATAGAAAAAGAGTACAGTCAAGAAAAAGCTTGGTGGGAACCATTAAAATCTAATTTTAATCTAGAATCGCCCCTATTTCGCCATGGTTTACGCTTGGGTTTGGGAAGTGCGCTAGGAGTCTTGATTTACAATAAGCTAGGAATTACCCATAGTTTTTGGATTGGTTTAACCTTAGTTATTGTGTTAAAACCAGATTTTAGCTTGACTTTTCAACGCTTTTTTAATCGGGTGTTTGGCACGATTTTAGGCTCGTTTTTTGTTTTGGCATTGTTGCGAATTATAGATAATCCGATCTGGTTAGAAATTATTGGGATGATTTCTATAGCGATCGCTTTAGCCTTGGTGCGATTTCACTATAGTTTGGCCGTATTTTTTATCACAATTTTTGCTTTAATCATCAGTCGTCTGGATGCCAGCAATGACGGTATTAATTTAGAGTATATCAGAATAGTTTATACTTTAATCGGTAGTGCTTTAGCCTTTGCACTTTCCTTCGGTTTTTTACGGTTTAATGAAGATGAACGTTTTTCCCTCGCTGCCATTAAAGCATTAGAAGCTAATCAAATATTTTTTCAGTCAGTTATGGCAGTTTATTTGGGAGAATCATCCTATCAAACTGCAATTTTATCTTCCTATCGCAATAAAGCTCGACGAGCAAATACAACTATGCAAACGGCCCTACAAAGATTAATTGATGATCCTAGCACACCCTTTGCACAAATGGAACCGGCAATCACTTTAAGTAATTATATTCCTCGTTTTGGTCGCGGGGTGACAGTTTTATTGACGGAATTGGAACAATACCGCGGTAGTCCTCCCCATCCTAATCTAAGTCTGTTCACGCAACAAATAACCCAAGCTTTGACGCAATTAACCCAAGCTTTGCAAACAAATAATCCTCCTCTTCCCTTACCTCCCCTCGAAGATACTTTAGAAGAAGTCCTCGATCATTTGCAAGAATTGCGAGAGGAAAGGTTAGTAGAAATTGGCAATCAACAAGAGGGAACTAATCTCCATAAATATTTAGGGGATTATAATATTGTCACCACGGAACTTGTGGAATTATCCAGTCGTGTTGGGGTAATGAACACAGCAATCGATCGTTTTATTAGAAGTTAAAATTTAGTTATTAAGTAGTTGGACAAAAGTAAAGTTAACTGTGGGGTAAGGAGTCAGGAGTCAGGAGTCAGTAAGAATTGCGGCAATTTACATTGCTTAAGATAGACAACAGAATTTATGTCCGACTACTTACAACAAAATTTTTGTAAATCTACTGAGTTGGTATTTTTAAAGGGAAACTATCTTCTAAAATTGGTCATTATTTCCGATTTTATCACTCAATTCAAGCCTTTGGGTAGGGTTGATTCAAGGTAGGGTTGATTCATGAATCAACCCTACCCAAACCCCGGAGCGCATTAGCTTTTCGGTGAGATGCTTACACGCGATTGTTCATATTTTTGTACCAATTTAAGAGTCACTGATAATTGCTGATTGTCTGTATTTCTGCAAAGGTGAGATGCAGCCATTTAGCAGTCAGGAGGAAAATCGATTAACTTCGATAATTTCCGTATATTCAAAATTATTAGGACTGCGTTTCACTAGAGAATAATTAACACCATGAAGATTAATTAAATCCTCTTGACAATCTGCTTTCGGAGAATTATAAACTAACACATATTCTTTACCAATATAGGGAGAAATCTCGGTTTCTACTTCTCCTCTCCATTGAGTTTTTGTCACTAAAACAATTAACTGATTGGCTAATTTAGGAATAGCGATCGCAACTTGCCGACGATAGATATGATCAAGACTACCAAAAGGGGAATCCATCACCAGAGGAAAAGTGCTGCTATCAATTCCCATCAAAGTATTTTTCTGACTCCATTCTCGCACTCGATCGATAATTCCCCCGATAAAAGATAAACTGAGAATCTGATTTTCTCCGGTGGAAGCTGCCACGGGAATAGCGAATCCTGTCGTATTTTCTAATAATCTTACCTCGTAATCGGGACTAATACGGGGAATATAGGGAGTAAAAGAAATTGAGCTAAAGATTTCCTGTACCCGTTTTTCTAAGGACAAACGAAACTGATTTTCTAATCTCTGTCTTACCTCACTAATGCGATTAATTGCCTCTTGAGTCGCTAAACTACGTCGTTGTCCTAAATTAGATTTTTCCTCTTTTTGTTGCTGTTTTTGTACCTGTTTTTGCAGGGATTCTAACTCTTTTTCATAGATATCTAGTTGATTTTTATTGCTGCCCTGTTCCAATCGCAAATCTTTTAGGGAATCCTCGATCGCATCTAAACGAGATTGCAGATTTTTAATATCTTCATCGGGATAATGGCGAAATTTATCCCGAACTTCATCTAATTCTGATTCTACCAAAGATAATTCTAAGCGCCACTGGTGAATATTAGCTTGATAATTATCCACTTCTTGCCAAAAATCTAAGACCCTTTTATCTATTTCTTTGACTGTGGAAGATAAGCGAATGGCCGCTTCTTCCACATCGGCCATTCCTGCTTTATTCATCCAGTCTTGTACCTGTAAATAAGCTTGGCTATTTTCCTGTAATTCCTGACCACAAATACATTTTTTCCGCTCTAATAATTGTTGGACAAATTGCTGTTTGATACCACTGGGTAGTTCCCCTTGTTGTCGTAGGCGATCGATTAATTGCTGAAAATTTTGATTAATTTCTTTTAAAAAGACTTGATAAGCTTGCTGGGAAATTAATTTCTTTAACTTATCCTTAGTTCTGACTAAATCTTGCCGCAGATTTCTTTCCTGTTGTTCTAATTTTTCTTTTAACTGTTTTAATTCCTCGGCACCACTTAACTCTAATAAGCGATTAGTCACGGCTTTTTTTAATTCTTCTTGCTGGGATAACTGGGTAATAATATCCTGCTGACGCTGTTTTAATTTCTCGAAATCCTGCTCGATTTTATTTTCCTGTTTCAATAACTTTTTTAAATCCGATTCTCCTAAATCTTTAAGCTCATCTTGTAAAGATTTCTTAGCTTTTTTTAAATGCTCGATCGCTCGATCTAATACTTTAACTCCCAATAATTCTTTTGTATCCTCGGCGATTTTACCTTGGCTACTACTGCGAAATTGATGATCGATATATTCCCCATCAAAAAAGAAATAACGGTGTAAACTTTCGGGTAAAATTTGATTAATAATATCCTCTGGTGGTTGATTGGGTGTGTACCAATTGCCATCATCACCAGCGTAGAGCATATATAAACTATTTGAACCGTATTTAATTTTACTATTTACATCTTGATAGGCGAAAAATTTTCGTTTTACCTGATAGCGTTTATTTTCATGTTCAAAGTTTACTTCTGCGGAACATTCTATGGAGGTCCCCGTGCTTACCTCGGTAATTGCCCGTTTATTAACTAATAACTCTGGTTCGGCAAAAGCTGCTGTAAATTTTTCATAAAGTACCCAGGTACAAGCATTTAAAATGGTTGTTTTTCCCGCTCCATTATTGCCATAAATTACCGTTGTATTGCGAGAACTTGCCGCTAAATGTATCTCAGGAGTCTTACCATAAAATTGTCGAAAATTACATAACTTTATTGATAGTAGTTTCATATTTATAGATAGGGGATAATGGGGAAGTGGGAAGTGGGGAGTGGGGAGAGGGAAGTGGGGGGATGGGAGAAGGGAGAGGGGAGAGGGGAGCAGGGAGAGGGGAGAAGAAAAGCTGACAACTGATAACTGATAACGGGGCAGCAGAAGTTATTAAAAGAGGGCGAATGCAATTCGCCCCTACAATAATATTATCGCGCCAATGGTAGGGGCGCATCGCGTGCGCCCAAATGTAATATAGATATTTCTCCAAAATTGAGATGCACCCACTGATAACTGACTCCTGATAGCCAAAAGCTAATTATTGAATTACTTCTTTAATAATCGTTAAAACATCATCATTGATATTGCGAGGATTGCGCTGGTATAACTTATCTCTTTCCAATTTTAAAACTCGATCGATGATTTTTCGCACATCTTCGGGAGCGTTTAAAATCGGTTCTTGGATATTTTGGAGATTATTATCAGGATTAATCATAGGGCAGATTTTTTAATATTTACAGCCGCTGCATCTCAAACAAAATCCTTGCCAGGGTACGTTAATCTATTGCTAACGCACCCTCAGCCTAGATTGTTTCCCTAGACGAAACTTAAATAGGGTAACTTTTGCGCGGTAGATTGAATCAGATCGAGATTTTGTAAAAGCTGTCCGCAGGTATCCCAACCCCCTTCTATTAACATCTGTCGGGAACCTTCATTCATAGAGACGGTAGCGACAAAATCCCCCCATTCCACTGTCATGGTTGTTAAGGAAAGATCGACGGGAATTTCGGGATTAGCTGCAATTAAATCCTGTAAATGGGCGATGGTTTTTGCCTCAGCAGTGACACAGGGAACCCCATTAGCGATACAATTACCAAAAAATATTTCGGCGAAACTTTCCCCGATAATTGCTTGAATTCCCCAACGTAAAATCGCTTGCGGTGCGTGTTCCCGAGAAGAGCCACAACCAAAATTACCATTAACTACCAGAATTTTCGCCCCTTGGTACTGGGGTAGATCGAAAGGATGACTCCCCTGTAAAGCGGCTCGATCATCGGCGAACACCTGTTCTCCTAAACCTTCAAAGGTGATACAACGCAAAAAACGAGCCGGAATAATGCGATCGGTGTCAATATCGTTGCCTCGCAAGGGTAAAGCTCGTCCGGAGATGGTTTTAACTTGACTCATGATCTTTTTCTAACTTTTACTAGCAGTGACAAAAAAAGTGGTTGCATCTTGCCATACTCCCTGATCGGTGGCATTTTTCTGGATTTCTCGGCGATAATTGTTCACTAGAGTCGCAATTTCGGCAGCCGATAGGCGGTCGCAACGCGCTCGCAACGCGAGATCAAGAGGATTATCCTGAGGATGAAAATACTGCCCATACCAGAAGTTTTTGGCAGTTTCTAGGGGCAAATATCGACCTAACTGCTCGACATTGACCGATATATTGGTAAATCCCGCATTTTCCAGCAATTGATGGCATTTTTCCAGGGTGGCGATGGGAGTATGCAGATTAGGCAACTCAAAACCATAGGTTTCGCAACAAACACCACTGATCAAGGGTAGGAAGTGGGATTCTAAATTATTACAGGAAAAAGCGACCGAACCGCCTTTTTTTAACCATTGATACCATTTTGCCAGCACTTGCGGGATATCGGGGAAAAGCGCAATCGCCAGAGAACAGGTAATCAGATCGAAACTAGACTCGGCAAAGTCAATGGCAGCTATATCGGCGTTAATTAGGTCAATATTCTCGATATTTAATTCTTCTAGCTTTTTTTCGGCTCTGGCAATCATTGCCGGCGTGAAATCAACCCCGATGACACTTTTCACTTTTGGGGCAATTGCGACCGCAATAAATCCCGTTCCCGTTGCCACGTCTAGCACAGATTGGTTTTTTTGTAAATAGAGATAATTTACTAATTTAAGGGCGCGAGCTTGCGTAAAATCGTTATCGTAATCGTGACGAAGGGCATAAAAATCAATCACTTGACGCTGATAATCGTTGCTCATCTTCTCTATTGCCCAATTATCGACAAAGACTGACCCAATTGACTTAAATTAAGAGCATGGCCGCCGGTAACTAGATAAACCGCGTCTGCTATTGTGCCAATTCTACGACAGAGATCGCCTAAACGATCGCGAAACAGACGACCGAGGGGATAAGCGGGAACCACACCCCAACCGGTTTCTTCCGCTACCAGAATAACATCAACCGCCGCATTTTTGAGGGAATACAAGAATCGATCGCTAATTTCTAACCATTCAGCTGCCGACATTTCTAAACAATTGGCTACCCAAGTACCGAGGGAATCGATCAATAAACAGTGAGAAAATGGGCTATTATCAATAGTTTCGCTTAATTGTCGGGGAATTTCTTGGGTTTGCCATTGGGGGGAACGTCGCTGCCGGTGTCTTTCAATGCGATCGCACCATTCTTGATCTTGTTCATCCACCGAGGAGGTGGCGATATAAATAACGGGTTTTTGGCTGATTTTGGCTAAATATTCGGCCCATTCACTTTTCCCAGAACGGGCAGCCCCTGTAACTAGGATAATTTTTTCATCCACGATCGAGATTTTGGCAAATAACTACAGTATATACGGGAGAAAACTGTCCTATTCTCGATCATCAAAACGGTGAATATCATCATCTCCTAAATATTCGCCATTTTGCACCTCGATCATCACCAAAGGAATAGAACCGGGGTTTTCCACCCGATGACGGGTATTCATGGGAACGTATGTAGATTCTTTTTGTTTGAGGAGAGTTTCTTTTTCATCACAGATTACCCGCGCTGTACCGGAGACGACAATCCAGTGTTCACTGCGATGGTAGTGCATTTGGGTACTCATCTGATGGCCTGGTTTAATGACAATGCGATTGATGCGATACCGGGGACCTTCCTCCAATACCGTCACCGTTCCCCAGGGGGGAGTCCGCGTCATTTCTAGGTCTTGGGGAGAAGGGGAGGGATCATTAATTAAGTCATCCATGGCGGTGGTTTCCAAACTTGATTAACATTCTAGTGGACGATAATCAGTAATCAGTAATCAGTAATCAGTGAACAGACAGGACTTTTACTGCCATTTAATACTGCTCACTTAATACTCTATCCTCCTACTGATAACTGATAACTGATCACTGATAACTGATTCAGGAGGGCAATTGTTTAAAATCAAAATTTGTGTCTTTGCCCTTGACAGATGGCTCGGTTTGTGCTAGACGATTAGCCATTTGTACCAGATCCACTCCAGTAGCTTGACGCAATTGTTCAGCAAAGGCAGTCATTTTCGGGACAAGATTACCATCACCCCCATCCACTACCGTCACCGTTTGCACCTGCACTTCTGGGACACTAGCGACCATTAATTTCAGCAATAACTCCAATTTTTGGTATAAAAAGATGTTTTTAGCGTTATTTCCCGCTCCTTGCCAAGAGGCCGCTAGTTTTTTGGTTCCTTCCGCTTGCGCTTTCCCCTGTTCGATAATTTTGGCCGCTTCCCCCCGGGCTTTTGCGATCGCTTGTTGACATTCCGCTGCCGCAGGGGCGATCACATCTGCTTGTAATTGCTGTTTCACCTGCTTAATTCGGGCGTTTTGTACCGCCACTTCGGCCTGTACTTTAGCTAAATCGGACATAACCACCGATTCTACCTCAGCAATCATGGCGCCGCGCTTAGTTTGAGTGTCGCGCACCCGTTTTTCTGCGTCAGCTTTGGCTATTTCTAAATCTTTTTGGATACGACGCAAAGCGGTTAGGCGTAGATTCTCGGAATCCTTGATAATCGATGTTTTTCGGGCTTTTGCTTCTGCTATCCGGGCATCTCTCTGTAATTCGGCTTTTTGCTTCCGTCCGATCGAATCGAGATAACGCACCTCATCGGAAATATTCTGGATCTGCAAACTATCCAAAACTAAACCCAATTTTTCCAGATCCTGTTCCGCTTCTTCTAGGAGACTTTTAGCGAAAGCGATCTGATCGGAGTTCGCTTGTTCTGGGGTTAAATTCGCCAAGACACCGCGCAAATTGCCCTCTAGGGTTTCTTTAGCCAATTGTTCAATTTCCTTGCGTTTCTTGCCCAATAAACGCTCGATCGCATTATGAATAATCGGTTCTTCCCCGGCAATTTTAATATTCGCCACCCCGGTGACGATTAACGGCACACCGCCCTTAGAATAGGCATTAACCACCTTGAGATCGATGATCATGTTGGTCAGGTCCATTCGATACACTTGTTCTAGCATAGGTAAACGAATACTGCTGCCCCCTTTTACCAAACGATAACCGATGGTTTTGCCCGTGGCCGTGGGACGACGACTGCCGGCAAAAATTAAGACTTCGCTCGGTTGACAGATATGGTAATAGTTACGGATGACTAATAAACCCGCACCTGTGCCTAAACCGAAAACTCCCAGTAAAACAGCGATAATTTCCATAGATTTTATGTAGGTGAAATTGGTGATTATCTTTACTTTTAGCCGATCGACTCTCTGGCTGGTTGATTTTTTGGGGGTCATCGATATTAAACTGAAAAGTAAAGCTTAGACAGCCCATCTTTATCATGCCAGATCAGCCAATCTCGATCGCCCAATACTACCACGAGCGTACCAAATACGACCCCCAGACGATCGCCTCAAAAAGTAAAGGTCTTGATTGGAGTCAACAACCCTATCCCTTCAAAGAATACAAAATCGGTCAGACGTTCGATCTCAAACCCTACCTCTCCCGTCAAACGGTTCCCCAAAAAGGAGACTTTTGGCGACGTATATCGCGAATTTTGGGCTGTAGCTATGGGTTAACTGCCAAAATCGCCACTATGGGGAGTCCCTTGTACCTACGTTCTGCACCCTCTGCTGGTGGATTATACCCCGCCGAGGTCTATCTGATCTCCCGTGGCACGGAATTTTTACCCGCCGGTCTCTACAGTTACCAAGGTCAAAGTCACTCGCTGCTTTTATTCTGGGAAAGTGATGTCTGGACCAACCTGCAATCTGCTTGTTTCTGGAATCCTGTTTTAGAAAATACCGATATCGCTTTAGTTACCAGTGCCATTTTTTATCGGTCCGCTTGGCGCTACGAAGATCGAGCTTATCGGCGTATTTTCCTCGATACAGGGCATTTATTAGGCAATATTGAGCTATCAGCCTCGATTAATGACTATCGCGCCCATTTAATCGGTGGTTTTAACGATATCCAGATGAATGAATTGCTTTATCTCGATTCCGAGAAAGAAAGTGTCATGACGGTGATTCCTTTGGCAGATCTGCTCAATATCCGGCAAAATCTCCCCCATAGTACCACGGCACTCCCTTCGGCAACCACGACTCTTTATCCCGAAATTCCCGAGGGAGAATTATTAAACTCCCTACACCGAGCCACTATCATAGCTACAGATGAGAAGATAGAAGCAACTGTTACCCCCTCTAATTGGGAAGATAAATATAATTTTCCTTTTTGTCTAAAAGTTTCCGTGACATCCCGTCCCGTCAATTGGGGGGAAGATTTAATCGATCTCGAAAGTACGATTCTTAAACGCAGATCTACCCGCGCTTATAGTGGCGCTAGTCTCAGTTTAGACGAATTGCGAGCTTTGCTGCATTTTACCTATCAACCCCAAGATTATGCCGGCCAAAATCTCGATCCCAATCCCGATTATTTTGCTCTGGATTTATTGGAAACTTTTATCGCTGTTTCGGCAGTAACTGGATTAGAGGAAGGCTGTTATTATTATGCTCCTAAAGCCCAAGAATTGCGGCAAATTCGCTTTAAAAATTTCCGGCAAGAGTTACATTATCTCTGTTTAGGTCAGGATTTGGGACGAGATGCGGCCGCTGTGGTTTTTCATACGGCGGATCTGTCAAAAGCAGTGGCTAAATATGGCGATCGAGTCTATCGTTATCTTCATGCAGATGCAGGCCATTTGGGACAGAGATTAAATTTAGCGGCTATTCATCTGGGGTTAGGGGTTAGTGGTATCGGTGGTTTTTTTGATGATCAAGTTAATGAAGTGTTAGGAATTCCCTCCGATGAAGCAGTTATCTATATCACTACTTTAGGCCGACCGAAAGTTTTTTAAGGTGAGTTTGAACCCCTGAAGGGGTGACAACGAGGTTGAGGTCATAGTACTCTGTACCTTCACCGGTTCACTTTCTCGCCTGGACGTATTTTGTTTAAAGGTTAATCCAACTACGCACCATCTGTCGAGGTTTTCCTGAATTTTTAAAAGCGGTTCTATTGTGGCATAAAAAGCGATTATTAAGGTAAAATACATCACCTTTTTCCATTTTGAAGCGGACTGTATTTTCTGGTTTTGAAAAAAAGTCGTCGATGATGTCGAGTGTTTTTGTGATAGCTTCCGGTTGCGCTATTTCCAGTTTGGAGTAAGCGACTTCAATCCAGTACCGCATATAACGAAAAACCAGACCCTGAGAATCGGCTGAGAATAAGGGGAAATTATTCTTTTGAATAGCTTCTTGAGAATTAATCTCTCCAGGTGTAATCACATCCCGCGCCAAAGGTTCGTAAAGATAGGGAACTAGGTCTGTATGGTGTTGCCAGAAATATTGATACAAATTGGCGGCGTTTACTACCAGGGAATCTCCTCCCTCATCCGCGGCAGCAAGACACAGTAAGCCAACAATATCAGGGAAGTAGTTTTTGGCTGTACTATCGGTATGATAGCCAGTTTCTGCATTCGTCATCGAAACGGGTATAGCTTTTTTAGTGTAATCCATTCCTCGATCGATTACATCAAAAAAATAGCCATAGCGGTGGTTTAGCAGTCCAAAAATGCGAGAAATAAAAGCATAAATTAACCGCATTTCCGTTTCTGTTAATTCCGGTTCTAATCGGAAAATAATTATGCCTGGTTCCTGGAGCAATTTCTCACGAAATGGTAGGAAAAAATCAAGATTTTTATTGACTGTTTCCTGTCCTATTTCGTTGGGTTTTTCAAGCCATTTGTGATTGCTTCTTTTTAGTAAATCTGAGACTAATGATTCTGGTAAATGAAAAAATAGTTGAGAAGGATCAGGCAATTTTTTCCAAGTCAGTAATGAAATATTAGGCTCAGAAATCGGTATAATCATTTTTGAATTTTGAAAGCAACGTGAAGGGGAAGGTCAATGAGCGGAGTAAAAAATTCTGGGTCTAGTTCTAAATGTTCCTGATTAATTTTTAGTTCATAAACTTCTGGCATTTTTGTGAAGGCTGCTAAACGAAGAGATGTGAAGTAATCTTCCATAGTTTTATGAACACATTGCACGGCGACGGCTTTTCTATCTCGGCGCCAAATCTCACCGGGGAATAATTGATTGCGTCCGGAAAAATAGCCAGCTTTCGGTTTAAAATAAAAGGGAAACTTATCTTTTTTCAGAAAAGGTAAAGAGGGATGGGGGACGGCGAACAGGAAATAGCCACCGAATTTCAAAAGTTGGTAGGCTTTCTGCAGCGTGCTAATAGTTTCTGAAACATTTAAGTAGTTGAACAGAAACATAGCCAGAACTAAATCGTATTGTTCGGACTCAGTGACCGCAAAATCACGAATATCACCAGCTTCATAGGAAGCATTAGTAATCTGATGCTCGTTTTTTTGAATCAAGGCCTGCTCGATCATTTGCGATGAAATATCAATCCCATGAACATATTGAGCGCCTCGGTTAATTAACTCTCTTCCTACATAACCTTCCCCACAGCCTAGATCTAATATATTCTTGTTGACAATCGGTTCACATAAATCAATGACAAAGGGACGCGCGGAGTAATCAGAAAGCAAAATCGGTTCTACTCGTTTCCAGTCTCCTGCGCTTTCGTCGTAAAGTTTTTTGGTTTCTTGTGTTGCTTTCATACCTATCTAACGTGATAAAATTTGCACTAATTTTGTTTTAGTCTAGCACTGTGTAAGTAATTACCCATAAAACTTTTACCAGTTAATCCAAAATCAGCTATCGCCAGAAAAACCAAATCTTCTTCTCCTAAGTTCACAGATTGATGCACACACCAACGGGGAATAACAGCAAAAGTACCCGGTTCGACTTCGTTTTCGTATTGATCAACAATAACTTTTCCTTGACCCTGAAGAAATACAAATACGGTTTCATGTGCATGTCGGTGCATTTCATTCGTTTTTCCTGGCTTGACTATGACTAGGCGTGCATCTAAAACTTCTAGAGCAAACGGTAGGCGAAATACGTTAAAATCAATATTGAGTTTATCAACCTGATTGTTGTATAAAGCTTCTAAGTTGCTGGCGCTGATTGTTGAAATAAGCTCTTTACCTTCTTGCACATGAGTCAAGCTTTTTTGTTCATTTATTTTTTCGGTCAATGCTCCCAGTCGCACTGTTTGAAAATCATGGTAAAGTTGTGATGCAAGCCTTAATATTGTTTGAGAGCATTGGCATTCATCAGATGGATTTTCAAGCCAATTTAACAAGTTCAGAACTTCTTCCTTGTGCTTTTCCGTTTGCATCCCGTATAGCAAAAGTGAACTCAATCCGGGTAGTAGTTTTTCCACTGGAACAGTAGATAAGTCTTCCGTCAATCCAATACGCACGTCATTGATTTGATGCAATAAAAGTTCCAGTTCCTGATTAGACAGCTTTTTGCCTTTAATCATTTTAGTGAAAAGCGTAACAATCTTGAGTTGGTCTGATGATGTCAAAGATTGATCTAGTGCCGACGCACGTTCATACATATTGTCCCAGTAAGCAGCACGTAGATTTAAGGCTTTTAACATTCCTTTCCGTAATTCCAGAACAGCCTGTTCGCTTTCACTGGCTAATTCTTTAGCAATCTCAACTAAAGTTAAGCTGTGTTCATCCTCCACTTCTGTATGTAAAGGAAAAAATACATATTGCTGCAAGGATAATGATGTATGTTTTTTGATCGCTTCAATAATGTGTTTGTAGATAAATTTAACAACAGATTCAGTCCCTAAACCTATCGCTCCAATAGCTTGGAGTGAACTTCCATTCTGGAGCAGCGATAAGAATGATTCACGCCAGATTTCCACTTCAACACAAGGCGTTTGCGTGCTATCTACTCCCATCGCTTCTTGAAAACGCTTGAATAACTGTGGGTGAGGAATTTCCTGTACCCACTCGTCCTGAATACCTAATTTACGGATTGCTTCGAGATCTTCATAGTGTAGATGTCCGTTTTCTTCAGCTAAGTTCTTCAGCAGGTGATTTCGATGAGTGGGATTTTCTAGCTTTGATATTACTGCTGTTAAATAACGGGAAAACCAGTCACTATAAGCTCCGTATTGACTGGCAAAGTCTGTCAGAACTTCATCAATATGTTGAAATTCTCCTTTTTCTAAAGCCAGTAAATACGGATGATTAATCGCTCGATGGCTTAGTGCTTCCTCGATTAAATTTTCCATTTTTTCTCATCCCCCGATAGCCGCTCTCTTTTAAATATAGCGCTTTTCACGTTACTGAGGTATCGACAAGTTTTGCCAACAAGGGGCTTAAGCCCCTTGCCCATGCCTCATCCTGAGGAAAACTGCTATACCATCACAAAATTGGCCAATTGTCAATAGCGTTTGAGATGCGCTCCCCCTGAAAACAGATCATTCTTGATTAAGATTCTCTGAGACTTTCTCTCTCTAATTCGATTAAATTATCGATTTTCTTTAGCTTGGTATCCCCGGCAAGATAACCGATCCCGCGATGTAAATGTAAGCGAAATTGTTGAGTTAGAGTTTCTTTATCGGTTCCTAATCCGTCTTGATGACAACGTTGTTTGAGGGCAATTAAGAAAATATCGGCCATTTCTCCCCCGAATACTTTCCAGGATAATTCTACATTGCTATCGGCAGGAATGGGAACGGGAGAGGGGAGACTCGGTTCGGCAAGGGAACGACAAAAAGCCCAACGACAGAGGATATTCCATTGGTCAATTTTGGTGTAGCGTTTTAATTTTATTAGGCTATCTTTGGCGGTTTGAGATAGTCGAAAACGTTCGATCGGTGATTCCATAATCTATAATTTTACCTCGCTCTGACTGATGATAAAATAGTTAGTCATTCTCAATCCTGTTTAATAGGAGAGTGGGAAGTAGGGAGTTTTTTTTCAGTGATCAGTAAACAGTGAACTGATAACTGATAACTGATTCAATGTCTCAAGTTAATTGGGGGAGGATTTCGTGGGAATTTATCTCAGTCATAATCTTACCAAAAGTAGCGGTCAGGGTGAATAGTAGTTTGACGTTGTTGGGAATTATATTCTAGCAGGTATTTTCTGGCGATTACTTCCTGTTCTTCTAATAAGAGTAGCTCATTTTGTCCAATTTCTGTATCGGTAGAAAGGAGGATGACTTGAGAGGAAGCGGCGGGAAAATAACGTTCAACTAAATTATGGCGATGGGAAGAATCTAAACGTCCGAGGGGTGTATCGATAGCGATGGGTAAATCTCGCCCGGAGACTCGCGCTAATCCCCACAAAAAAGCGATCGCTAATAGTTGTTTTTCTCCGGCAGAAAGACGGTGTTTAGGCACATTTTGTCCATCGGGACCAAAGAGAGATAGACCAAAAGTATCAGCATCGATCGCTATTTTCTGCACCAGATCGGACTTATGCAATAAATAACGAAAACATTCCGCCACTTCTCCCTCTAATCTATTTAATTTTTTTAAAGTTAAGCGTTCTTTAAATACTTTTAAAGTTTGCTGTGCTTTGACAATAGCATTGACGATATGTTCGTTACTTTGCGATTCTAAAGCTTTCTCACTATAGGCAAATAATTCTTTTTTAGTTTTCTCAATTTTCTTTTTGATTTCCTCATAATTTTTGTGGCTTTGCTCGTATTCCGCTTGAGCATTTAGATACTTTTTCTGAGCGGTTTTTAAGTTATTACTCAGGGTTTCGTATTCTTCGGGAGAGGCTGCTACTGCTAATTCTCGCTCTAAATTATCTAAGTCAGCTTCCAGATTTCTTAATTGTTCTATTGCTTGATGAGCGAGGTTAATTTGTGCCGGTAGTTGATGGGTTAAGACTCGATTTAATAACTCGATCGCCTCCTCGTCTAAATCTAAGTAAGGAGTAATCAAAGAATCGCTATCCTCAGCTAAAAACTGATTTTCTTGCTGTAAAAATTCCCTAATATTTTCTAATTGTTCTAAAGTTAAATCCAGTTGGTTTAAATAAGCCATTAACTTTTTATCTCTGGATTCTAAAACCGATTGAGCGACTTGAGACGATTGAAATTTTAGCTCTTTTTCTCCCTGAATTTTAGCCGCTTCTAGGAGAGGAAAAATTAACTTTAATGGTAAAAATTCTCCCGCCAATTGACCTAAATACTCTCTCTGTTTATCTAACTTTTTATCTAAATCCTTTTTTCTGCTCTCTAATTGACTTCTTTCGGCGGCAATTTTGCCGCCATCAATGCGAAATTTATCCGAGACTGCATCAAAATCATTTCTAACCACATCCAAATTTTTTTGTTGAGTTTCCATCTCTTGCCTAGCCAATTCCAAATCTTCTTGGTACTGAGCTAATTTTTTCTCGATAGCTTCAATAGTTTCTAGTTCATTTTCTGCTGCTAATAACCGGCGCTTGCGACTAGCTAAAATATCAAGATCAACGGCTAATCTTTCCGCTAATTCTAACCCTAATAAAGTCTGCATCGAATCCTTAACGCTGTCAGGAGGTACATCCTGTTCTGCCAATTCTTTTACCTGTTCCCCATCAAATAAAAAGAGGTTAGAAATACCCAAAGGTAATAAAGTTTCGATATATTCATCCCAAGTATTAGCTAAGGCGGGATCGGGCCAATCTTCATCTAAAATACCGAGGGTATCCCTACCATCTTTGGGCTGTTTTGTCCAGTATCTAACGATACGATATTGTCGCCATTGTTCATTAACTAGATGTTCAAAAGCCAGTTCAATTCTAGCTTGATCGATGAGGGAAGCTTGATTATTAACTGCTTGACTGAGAAACTCGGCATAACTTAAATTATTGCGAGTAGAACACTTTGCCCGCGCACCGTACAAAGCCAAACGAATCGCATCCATTAAAGTAGTTTTACCGCCGCCATTCATGCCTCCCAAAAGGATAATCGGACAGGGATTGTTGTCTTTTTCGGGACGTAAATTAATCACTTGACGACCGGCGTATGGACCGAAATTTTGCAAAACTAATTCAGTAAAAATCATTAACATTCAGCCTTATTTAAGTCGAAAGTTTTAGGGAATCTCCTGTAAAAATTATACCTGAAAAAGTGCCGCAGATATTTTTTTATACCCAAGAAAAAACCCCAGACTTTATACTATAGCATTGATCACCAGCACCTAGATATAATCAAGGTTTCCTGATTTTTACTTTCCAGTTTATTACTGGGCATGAGCCTATTTTTTGAAAAAATCGTTATGATCGGCGTGAAAGTGCCAACACAGGGGAGAAAATTGCTATGATCACGATCGGCGAATATTTATGCCAGTGTCTCCATAGTTTAGGGGTTAATCATGTTTTCGGGGTGCCGGGGGATTATGTCCTCGATTTGATGGATGTTTTGGTGGAAAGTCCGATCGAATTAGTTTGCACCTGTAATGAGCTTAACGCAGGTTATGCCGCCGATGCCTACGCGCGAGTCAAAGGTATGGGCGCTGTCTGTGTCACCTACGGAGTCGGGGGATTTAGCCTGGTTAATGCTGTGGTCGGTGCTTACGCTGAAAGAGTTCCCTTGGTGGTGATTAGTGGGGCTTCCGATCGCTCGATTCGCCGGGATAATTTATTATTACACCACACCACGGGCGATTATAATCTGCAATTGTCCATCATGGAAAAAGTCACGGTTGCCTCGGTTATTCTCACTAATTCCGCCCAAGCAGCCAGTCAAATCGATCAAACTTTAGCCGCTTGTTTGCATCACAAACGTCCCGTGTATATCGAAATTCCCCGGGATCTAGTCTATCGTCCCTGTATCCCCTCAGAAAAGCCAATTTATTTAACCGATAATCTCACGGATGCCGCCGCTTTAGAAGAAGCCATTGAAGAGGCGGTTTTTTTATTAGAAAAAGCGGAAAAACCAATTATTTTAGCGGGGGTAGAATTCCATCGGTTTAAACTCCAGGATAAGTTGCTGAAACTTTTAGAAGTAACGGGTTATCCCTTAGCCACCACTATTTTAGGTAAGTCGTCAATTTCGGAAATGCAGCCGCAATTTATCGGCACTTATGTGGGGGCATTAAGTCGCAAATACGTTAGTCAACGGGTGGAAAATGCCGATTGTGTCCTCTGTTTAGGGGCGATCATGTCCGATATGAATTTAGGCGGATTTACGGCTAATTTAAATCCCAATAATTTGATTAATGCCAATTCCGAGAAGATAAAGATTAAACATCACTTCTATCAACCAGTATTCCTAGGGGATTTTATCGAGGGTTTAATTAATAAGCTAAGTCACAAAGAAGCGGCTACACTAGAGATTAAACCTGCGGCCGAATTGAAGAATTTAGAATTCATCGCCGTGCCAGAGCAAAAATTAACTAATGCTCGTTTTTATGAGCGAATGAATCATTTTATTGCTCAAGAATCTTTTGTTATTTCCGATACAGGGGACGCAATTATTGCCACAATTGATTTATTAATGCCCCAAAAAACCGACTTTATCGGTCAAGCATTTTATCTATCCATTGGTTATTCAATTCCCGCCTGTTTAGGAGTAGCTTTTGCCGCACCCAATACTCGTCCTATCGTCTTTGTGGGTGATGGTGCTTTTCAAATGACCGCCCAAGAACTTTCGACAATTATCCGTCACCATCTCAATCCAATTATCTTTTTAATTAATAACGACGGTTACACGATCGAGCGGGTAATTCAGGATAATATTTATAATGATCTACAACCGTGGAAATATCACCAATTACCAGCAGTATTTAACGGGGAAAGTTGGAGTTGTCAAGTCAGGACAGAAGGGGAATTAGAAAAGGCTTTATCAATTGCCCAGGGTAACATCGATCGCCTATCATTTATTGAAGTACATCTCGATCGTTTTGACTGTTCCCAAGGCTTAACTCGTTTAGGTCAAGCTTTACGTTCACCCCATGCTTAGACTGGTTATGCTATTAGGTTTTGACTGTGTGAAGCTGCCCTAAGACACCAGACTGAAACTCTTTTCGCTCCCAAGAGTCAACAATTAAGATACAATCGGTATCTTAATCAAAGTGTGATGGTGACAACCGCAACTAAAAACCCTATGAATGCTTTATGGAAACAAATCACCCTATTGAACTTTTCGCCCGCTTCTTGGTCAAAATATAGCTATCTGCATCGTTTCGTCGGCCTTTTTAGTCAATGGCGACAGGGTAGCCAGTTTGTGCAGTGGACAGAACTGATGGGTGCGCTGTTAATCTCTCTCCTTATCGCCACTGCGCCCTTTTTCTCCACCAGTCAAATCGGTTTTTTGCTGTTAGCAATAGCGGGTTATTGGCTACTCTTAACCCTTGTGGACGAAGGCAAAATCGGGGTGACACCCATACATCTGTTGGTACTTTTATATTGGGGAATTGCCACGGTTTCTACGGCTTTTTCTCCCGTTAAAACCGCAG
Organism: Microcystis sp. M079S1; assembly: GCF_020246425.1. Classification (NCBI taxonomy): domain Bacteria; kingdom Bacillati; phylum Cyanobacteriota; class Cyanophyceae; order Chroococcales; family Microcystaceae; genus Microcystis; species Microcystis sp. M079S1. The sequence goes on along the minus strand of NZ_JADBSZ010000187.1, from coordinate 1,447 downwards.
CTTTGGAAGGATTAATTAAATTAACTCTCAATCTCATCTTTTTTGCCTTTACCGCCCGAATCATGCGCTCACCACGCCTAACAAATTGGATTCTGACTACTTTAGTTTTAACCGCCTTAGCAGTCAGCGTTTACGGCATTCGTCAGCAAATTTTTGGTGCGGAACAGTTAGCAACTTGGAACGATCCCACTTCCGAATTAGCGGGAGATACTAGGGTTTATAGTTATCTCGGTAATCCTAATTTATTAGCTAGTTATTTATTCCCTGGTATTGCTTTTAGCGGTGCAGCCTTGTTTGTGTGGCAGGGATGGCTACCGAAAATTTTAGCGGCTTTATTAACTTTAGCCAATGCCGCTTGTTTATTTTTTACCGAGAGTCGTGGCGGTTGGATTGGTTTGATGGTCTTAGGAATTGTCTTTTTATTGCTATTATTTTATTGGTTCAAAAATTATCTACCGTTATTTTGGCAAACATGGCTTTTACCCTTAGTTTTAGGGGGTTTAGCCGTGGTGATTTTAGGGGCGATTTTATTGGTGGAGCCGCTGCGAATTCGGGTGATGAGTATTTTCGCTGGCCGGGAAGATAGTAGTAATAACTTTCGGATTAATGTTTGGGATGCAGTTATCCGCATGATTCAAGCTTATCCGCTTTTGGGCATCGGACCGGGTAATGATGCTTTTAAGAAAATTTACCCCCTATTCATGAAACCAAAATACACGGCTTTAAGTGCCTATTCTGTGCTATTAGAAATCATGGTAGAAACGGGAATTATTGGTTTTACCTGTTTCCTCTGGTTATTAGTCACAACTATCGGCCAAGGCATCCATCAAATTAAACTTTTACGCGATAAAATGGACAGTCAAGGCTTTTGGTTAATCGGGGCAATTGCCGCTATGGCTGGAATTCTTGCCCACGGTTTCTTTGATACAGTTTGGTATCGTCCCCAAGTTAGTACCCTCTGGTGGTTAGTTTTGGGTTTAATTGCTAGTCGTTGTTATTCCCCCGCTAGAGGTTTTGATCGTGGCAATTCTCTCCTCTAGGGGGTCAATAATTAATGTCTGGTGCTAGGGATAGAAATGGCAAGATTCTACTGCTTGCCGGCCAAACAATCGCAATGTTGTCAATATCAATTTATTGACAACTTCTCAAAGCTGCGATGTCAGTGGTGCCAACCGCCGCCAGGTTGAGGATTTGTTTCAAATTATACTAAATCTGGTTATTAAAGACTGATTATTTATTACCTCTTTTTCCTCTTGCCTTTTGCCTATTGCCTATCCTGATATGTAGCTTATATTCAAAGGATTTAGGGCTCTTCGTTACCCTTTATGCTAAATCAACAGACAAGATGCCAAGATAACATACTTCTAACCCAAAAATTCCGAAAGTTTCTAAAGCCATAGCCTCTCCGTTTTATTAGTTTAAGTTTATTGTTGATTCCCTCGACCAC
>NZ_JADBSZ010000186.1:0-9774 GCF_020246425.1 Microcystis sp. M079S1 | reverse complement strand
TCTCGATGGGAGAGGACATATTTTCTTAATTCTGGGCGAGACATTTGGTAAAAATCAGGTTGATGATTCATCTTCAAACTCCACATTTCCGTTAGTTAATATGATAAAGCTAAGAGTTTCACCTGCTAGTATATAAATCTCCTTTCTTTTTTCATCATACCGAAATAGATGAATATCGGTATAGAAGTTAGACAGGGTTTGACACATTCTAATGCAAGTAAGCATCTGTTCGGGAGTGGGTATCATTATTGATGGCTTTTTCCTCCAATTTACGAGTTTATACTTGTAATAAGTATAGCATAATACTGGATTGAAACAGCTAATTTAGTGCCTTAGATTTAAGGGAATGCGAGCATCCTGCTCGCTAATTATTCAAGTAGTCTGCTCGCTAGATGTTATATACCAAGCCAGAGCCTTGGCACAAGCAATAACTGTTAACTGTTCACTGAATCACCGTCCTCGACGACGCAACTACCCGAAACCCGTCGAAGTCGCTGAGGTAATCGCAGTCGCCGCGATACGCAGAACGACAACTCCTGGGACCGTCGCCCCAAGAGCCGCCACGTACTACATATTTCCTTTTTAACAACACATCAGGACACAATTCTTCTTTCCATGCCCGACCATCATTGGGCGCGTCTTTATAGTTATCGTGCCAAGGATCTAGACACCATTCCCAAACGTTCCCGTGCATATCATAAAGTCCAAAGGCATTCACGATTTGAAACCTGCCTACGGCCGTCGTCCTTGCACGAGCGGTTTGACCGTAATTTGCCAAAGCCGGGTCAATGTTGCACCCAAAATGATAGGGCGGATAAATCGGATTTTGAATTGATTCTTCACTGATAACTGATGACTGATAACTGATAACTGCACGACAGGCGTATTCCCACTCTGCCTCACTGGGTAAACGGTATTGATAGCCTTTTCCTTTTTCCTGTGACCAGAGTGATAGTCTCTCACAGAATTCCACTGCCTCGTACCAACTAATACTTTCCACTGGTCGGCGGCTATCCCCTTTATAGGTTGAGGGGTCTGGGTTGAGATCCCGTTCAATTTTAGGCAAAGAAGCTACTGCTCGCCACTGCGCCTGCGTTATCGGATATTTGCCCATCAGAAAGGGAGAAATCGTGACCCTGTGTGGCGGGCGCTCATCTGGATATGATCCGTCTTCTCGCTCCGGCGAACCCATCCAAAATTCACCACCGGGAATTTCCAACATTTCTAGGTTTATTCCACTTTCTAACTCTTCGATTACTGTGGCTGGTAGCTTGTTTTCTGCGATAATTGAGAGGGCAATATTTCCTTGCTTATCAACCTCTGCTGTCCAGATAGGAACCTCCTCTCCCCACTGCTTCAGTAACCAGGAAGCTGACAGCCTTATCTGTGCTTTTTCCTTCTCATTTTCGAGTAAATTTCTCAACTTTTCTCGGTTTAAAAATGATTTGTTGGCTGCTTCCTTTTCTAATGTCTCTCGCTCTAAATTATCAATGTCTGAACTGCGGAGGTAATTATATAATTCTTGCTGGCTACTAGCTTCGAGAAAATTTTTAGCCAATTGCGTAGTCTCCACAGTGTCTTGATATTCTTGCAGAATTTTCTCTGCATCTGCTAACTTGTCACCCGACCACAAATAATACTGAGATCTGTTATTTTTTTGCCAGTCTTTGGCATCTTTATCCACCTGTTTGGCTAATTCTCTTCCCTTGCGAGTTTCGGTTCGCCACAGATTCAGGTTGTCCCACTTTTCAATTAAAGCTTCATGGGCTAAATCTACCCAAGCTTCTTCTTCTCGTTCAGTTTTTCCCGTCACTAAAAGGCGACCTTTTACTAATCCTTGTTCTCCTTCAATTAGTTCTGTTAAAACTTTTTGTCCTTCTTGATTATCTCCAGCTAGAGACAAGATAAAGGCTTTCGGTTGACGCAATCTGGTATCTTTTTCCCCATCTCCTATTTGCAGAAGATTCAAGAAAATTCGCTTGATTAAAGTTTTCTCTGTTTCTGTTCGCTCCTGCTGCGGTGAGTCTTTTTCATAATCCTTGTATTGATAGACTTTATCAGCTTGACAATTTAACGCTCCTACTATCCCACCTATCGCCTCATAAGTATCTAAAGTCAGCCGATGTTCTGCCTCATCTCGTTTCTGCCAAAGCTGGGTTAAAGCAAACTCTAATAAGGGTAAAAATCCTTGTTCTTTTTCGTCGATATCTTCGAGGATTTTATCGCACAATTCTATCGTAACGTCATAACCTTGCAGCTTGGCTGGTTCCGTGATTGCTTCCCTCAAATATGATCCCCTGAGAGTTGACAGATATTCAGCATTATTTTGAATTATTTGTCGCAGCCCATCGTAACGCAAACAGGGTTCAATGAAATCCGCCCTCATGGTAGCGACAACTGCCAGAGGAAAGTCAGGAATTGTGGCAACTTGAGTAATCAATTCAATAAAGCGATCGCGCTGTTCCGCTAGAGCAAAAGTGAATAATTCCTCAAATTGATCTACCACCAGCAAGAATTTGTGTTCTTTGTGTTCGCAGGGAAAAAGTTCTAATAGCGGTTTTAAGCCTTCGCTGGCTGGATTATTGATACATTCATCCAGCAATTGTTGATCATCTCGAAAATAGGGTAACAGCAGGCTTTCCAACATTGTCAACGGCTTAAATCCGGGCTTGATCGGTTCGAGAATTTGCCATCCTAATTCTTCCAACCAGGGCATCAATCCCGCCAGAACTACCGAAGATTTACCACTTCCAGAAGCACCAATCAGAGGGACAAAATTTAGCCGATCTAGCTTAGATTTGATGTCGTCCACCACTCGCTTGCGTCCGAAGAAAAATGGGCGTTCTTTCTTAGTAAACGCCAGCAATCCTTGATAGGGACAGCGCAATTCTCCCTTCTCATCTAGTAACGGTTTCACTTTTTTAACTTGAGGCTGCGCCCCATATTTGACCAGAATTAGCGATCGCCCAACTCCCATGCGAATCGGTTCTTGACCCTTCCCGCGCAATTCCCGCGAAACGAAATCAAACAGGCGATCGGCACTAATTTCTCCCGTTTCTGGGTCAGCCTGTTTTTGCGACAATCCCTTCAGTAAAGCGGCGGTGAACAAACTGTATTCCTCATCTTCCCAAGCTACCTGTTGTGACCGACAGGCGGCGATTAGGTAGTAATCTTGCTTCTCCTTAAACGCTGAGAGGCTAGGTTCTAGCAAAGTGCGATTTAATTCCGGATTTTCGGGCAATAACGCCCCCGCATGGCAACAGTCTAGCATTACTACCAGATTGCTCAAATTAGAACGATGCAACAGCCGATTAAGTCCTCTTTCTAAGGAAATAGCCTTTTGACCGTCCCTTTGGCTGTCGGAAGTGGCGAGATATGTTTCCCTGTCACCGATGTCATTAGTCAAGCAAAATCCATGTCCTGAAAAGTAGATCAAGACTTCTTGATTTTCGGTCTGTTCTCCCGATAAAATTTCCTTTAAGGCTTCTAATACCTTATCCTTCGTCACCTTTCCTGGAACAACTTCGTAGCGTTCTTCTGCGGGAATCCAGCGTTTAGGTAGGCGTTCTACATTCTCAAATGTCCTGGTATTCTCCAAGAATTGAGCAACAGCTTCCGCATCTTTGGCGGGTTTACTCAAAGATGGCAGGAAATCGTAATCGTTAATGCCGATGATGAGGGCGTAGCGAGCCATAGACAGTCAGCAAGGGATAGAAATGTTTTTTATATTAGGTTGTTTTTTGGTAAACTGCAAGGAAAGCATAGGCCCTCCCTTAGATAATCTTTTCTTATCATCACAAGTACGGGAGAGCCAAGAAATAGTTAAGAAAAAAGTTAATTTTCAATTTCTGCATTATTTATGACTCGACTAACTCCGATCCAAATTGACGAAAACACTCTAATTTATATAGAGTCCACCGATGACCTGGAAATTCCTGCCGAGACAGTAAAAACCGAGGGAAGAGTTGCTAAAGGGGTAATTAATGTACCAGATAAACAGCAAATTTTACAGAATTTTCAGACAATTGAAGATACAATTCGTACCTACACTACTTACACTTTAAACGCTTTTCGCAATTTAGCCATTGCTAACATTGAGGAAGTCACTTTACAATTTGGTGTGGAAATCGGCGGTGAGGTAGGAATCCCTTATATTACCAAAGGAACCGCTAAAAGTAATTTAAATATTACGGTTAAGTGTACCTTTCCTAAGCCGCCGAACTCGTCTGATTGATGGTTCAATCTTTAACGTTTTCTGGTTTTTCCATATATTCCCAAAATAAGAGAGCCAAATAATCTTGATTAAGGTCTCTGGTCTTGATTTTGGGGATAACTGGGGAATAGATCCCTGGGGAAATCCTCGGCACTTAAACAGGTTTGTAAAGCTTGGGAGGGGTTATTTTTGTCCACATCACGACTGACAGCGATAACGCATTGGGAAAAGCGCCCGGGTAATAAACTTTGACGACAGGAATCTAAAACCTGTCTAGAAATCCCTAATTTATCAGGTTCCTTGGCTGTTTCTGTTTCCGTTTGTTTGAGGGAATTAGCGGCAAACAAGGGGGCAGCGCGATGGATATCGACCACACAATTACCTAGGTCGATGGGACGACGCACTTGAAAACAAGCTTGCAGAGCCAGATTACCATCGATCGGGGTTTTGGATTTAATCATCGCCACACACCGGGATAATTCTTTCGGAATTAATGCTTCTGAACAAGCGGTGGCAGCATCTTGGGGACTGACTCCCGTGCCGACAATCTGACTGATACAGGCACTGAATTGATTATTGTTGCCAAATGCGATCGCTGCTCGGTTCATTTCTACTAAGCCAAGGGAAATAGTAGCGATTGCGCTCCAACTAGCAATTTTTTTAATATGGTTTTTCATCGTTCGCTCACACCGAGGATTTTAAGGCTAACTGGCCTTGATCTTAACAGATTCAGAGAGAACAGGAAACACAGAGAAGGGGAGATGGGGGGATGGGGAATGGGGTAGGGTTGATTCATGAATCAACCCTACCTTGAATCAACCCTACCTTGAATCAACCCTACCTTGAATCAACCCTACCTTGAATCAACCCTACCTTGAATCAACCCTACCTTGAATCAACCCTAGGAAGATGGGGGGATAGGGAATGGGGAAATTCAACTAATACCCCAAAACCCCAAAACCCCAAAACCCCAAAACCCAAGGGCTAAAATTAGTATTCTGGTACAGTGGAATCGACTTCGCGACTCCAGGCGCTGATACCACCTTTGACGTTAATTCCTTCGATACCTGCGTCTTTGAGGATAGCGAGGGCTTTAGCGGAACGTCCCCCCATCTTACAATGGGCGATAAGACGATAACCGTTGACTAATTCCTTAATTTTGGGAATTGCCGCACCATTTTCGATATCGGGTAGGGGAATTAACACCGAGTTGGGGATATTAGCGATTTGGTACTCGTTGGGATTACGCACATCGATGAGAATGTAATCATTGGCATTGCTGTCAAGTAGTGCTTTTAACTCTACTACGGTCATTTCTGTCATTTTTTGCTGTTCTGCCGCTTCTTGTGCTTTCGCTTGCGGGATACCGCAGAATTGTTCGTAATCAATTAATTTTTCAATGACGGGACGGATGGGATTCGGGCGCAATTTTAACTCACGGAATTTCATTTCCCAAGCATTGTAAAGCAGTAAACGACCACTGAGGGTATCCGGTGCGCCGAGGATAATTTTAATGGCTTCTGTGGCTTGAATTGTGCCGATTACCCCGGGTAAAACTCCTAAAACACCGCCTTCCGCACAGGAGGGAACCATCCCCGGTGGTGGCGGTTCGGGATAGAGATCGCGGTAGTTGGGACCGCCTTGGTAGTTAAAAACGGTTGCTTGTCCTTCAAAGCGGAAAATTGAGCCATAAACGTTGGGTTTGTCGAGAAGAACACAAGCATCATTAGTCAGATAACGGGTGGGGAAATTATCCGTCCCGTCGATGACTACATCATATGGGGCTAAAATGTCAAGGGCATTTTCGGAACTTATGCGGGTTTCGTACAAATCCACCTGACAATAGGGGTTAATTTCTAGAATTCTGTCCTTAGCGGAAACAATTTTCGGTTTACCTACCCAAGAAGTGCCGTGAATAATTTGACGTTGCAGATTGGAACTATCGACGATATCAAAGTCAACAATACCGATTCTACCGATGCCAGCCGCCGCTAGATAGAGTAAAAGCGGGGAACCGAGTCCCCCAGTGCCGATGCAGAGAACACTGGCGGCTTTTAGTTTTTTTTGACCTTCTAAGCCCACTTCGGGCAGAATAATGTGTCGAGAGTAGCGTTGAACCTCCTCTTTGGAAAGTTCGATCGCCGCGAGATTAGGATTTAGCATAGATTGGGTAAATAGTGAAACCTGACTCGATTCGGGCAAGAATTTCGTCTCAGCACGGTTTAGAGACAAAAATCAGGAAGACTCGATCGCTTCCTGGATTTTCAATTCTTTCTATGCTTATGATAGTGTGAGGGTCTGGCTCCGTGTTGTTAATATTAGTTAACTTTCCCCTGCCACTTGGGTGCGATATTCACTAGCGGAGAGGGTATCAGCCAAGGCATTATCGGGATTTTCTACCCGCACTTTTAATAACCAACCCTCCCCGTGGGGATCATCGGCAATTAATTCGGGGGAGTCAATCATCGCTTGATTGCGATCAACTACGGTTCCCGAGACGGGAGGATAAAGATCTTCTACCGCTTTTACCGATTCAATCGTGCCGAAACTACTACCTACTTCCAGAGCCTCTCCCAATTCGGGCAATTCTAGAAACACGATATCACCCAATTGATCGACGGCAAAAGCACTAATTCCCAAGGTAGCGATTTCACCTTCGAGTCTGACGTATTCGTGGGTTTCTAGGTATCTCAAATCCTCGGGATATTCCAGTTCCATCGTCTGTCTCTAAATATTTACAGCATCAGATAGTTTACTAGATCTCTTGGGGAAAATGTTCATCGGGTGGGGATGTTTTATTGCCAACCCTACCTAGACAAAATTAATTACGCCGATCGAACCCTGATTAAACAGCTAAAATTGGTCTAGGTCGATCGGGGAACACCGGAACACTGGAACAACAACCGGTTTAAATACCTCCTAGCCTACTTAAGTAGGGAGGCACAATTACTTGTAGTGGACTGTTTCAGCTAAAATAGGGCAATAGATTTCGGCTTAAAGTCTTAGATTATAGAATTTATAGCATTTTTCTAATACACCAAATTAGCTGAAACAATCCAGTAGGATGGGTTAGCGGTAGCGTAACATAATCGGGCGTTGGGTTTCATGCTTCAACCCAACCTACGTTCATCTTATATTTAATTCCACCCACCCACTTATGTTAAATTCCATCTTAGATCCTCGCGGTGGCGAACATCAAACTATAAGAGCCTTTTTTGAGCCAAAAACCATCGCTGTGGTGGGATTTAATCGCCAAAATCCCCAACTCGATCGCACTCTTTTAAATAATCTCCATCATAATCCCGGTCAGCACCGTCTTTATCTAGTTAATCCTCACCCCGAAAACCGGCTCGATCTTCCCACCTATAGCAGTTTACCAGATATCCAGGCGGCGATCGATCTGGTAATTATCACCGCCCCCGCTCCCGAAATTCCCGCTATTATCGCCCAATCTGTCGAAAAACAGGTTAAATGCGCCCTGATTCTCTCCACGGGTTTTCGGGAAACCGGCCAGATGGGGGAAAATTTACTTAGGGAAATTAAAGCGATCGCTGGTCAAAAATTACGCATCATCGGTCCCCATAGCTCAGGAATCAGCAATCTCAGCCAAAATCTTAACGCCACCTTTTCCCCCATCCTGCCGAAAACCGGTTCAATTGCCCTGATTAGTCAAAGTGGGGCGATCGCTGCCGCCGTGCTTGATTGGAGTTTAAGCGAAAATGTCGGTTTTAGTCACTTTATCTCCCTCGGAGTCCTTTTAGATGTGGATTGGGGCGAATTACTCTATTATTTGGGAGACGATCCCCAAACCAGAAGCATCGTTATCTATCTGGAATCCCTGAATAATGCCCGCTCTTTTCTGTCCTCGGCCCGAGAAGTTGCCCTAAATAAACCAATTATCGCCATTAGTCGCCACAGTACCGACTTTGACCCCACCGCTCTTTCCCATGCTGGCAAATTGACCAGCGATCAGCTAACTCTCTCCGCTGCCTTTGCTCGCTGTGGCATTGTGGAAGTACAAAGACTGGCGGATCTCTTGAATATCACGCAAGTTTTAGCGAAAATTCCCCGATTTCCCCGGGGAAAACGCTTGACAATCATCAGCAATGGTGTTGCTCCCGCTCTTTTAGCGGCCTCGGCTTTACTGGCGGAAGATGGACAACTGGCAACCCTTACCCCCGCAACGATCGAAAAACTAGCGCCTCTTTTTCCCGCGGATATTGTCCCCCAAAATCCCATCGATCTGCGTCGCAGCAGCGATCCCGATAGCTACGCTCGCTCCCTAGAGATCGCTTTAGCGGATGCACATACCGACGCGGTGTTGATGATTCTCTCGCCCCGCTTTAACACCGATCTGCGAGAAATTGCCCGTAGCATCGCCTCAATCGCTCAAAATAGCAAAAAACCCATTTTAGCAAGTTTGATGGGAGGGGAGGGCATTGCAGAGGGAGTAGCGTTATTAAATCAGCAGGGTATCCCCACCTATCGCTATCCCGATTCGGCGGCTCGGGTGTTTAATTTGCTCTGGAAATATGAGGAGAATCTGCGCGGTCTTTATCAAACGCCAATTTTAACCAATTCTCAGGAAAATGGCTCCGATCGAGTTTTAGTGAGCCAGATTATCGAGCAAGTAGGGGATAGAACAATTCTCAGTGAGCCAGAGTCTTTAGATATACTCAAAGCTTATGGAATCCCTGTTATTGTCACTAAAATTGCTGAAAGTGCCGCAGAAGCAGTTAATCTCGCTGAATCTCTCGGTTATCCCGTGGTGATGAAACTGCATTCCCAGACGATTATCCATAAAAGCGCGGTGGGTGGGGTACAATTGCCGCTTTTTTCCTCTATGGCAGTGGTGCAAGCGTATCAAGCGATCGAAGCTAATATTACCGCACAAGTGGGTCGGGAGCATTTTCTCGGGGTGAGTATTCAACCGATGTTAGAGATCGATCGAGGATATGAGTTAATTATCGGCTCTAATTACGATGATCAGTGCGGACCGGTGATAATTTTCGGTACTGGTGGCCGTTTAGTCGATATTTTTCAAGATTACGCCACCGCTCTACCTCCTTTAAATACTAATCTCGCTCGCCGACTTTTAGAAAAAACCAAGATTTATCGGGCTTTTCACGGGACAAATGGGCTTAAATCGCTTAATTTAGCGAATTTAGAGCAAATAATCGTGAGATTTAGTCATCTAGTTAGTGAACAATCTCGCATTAAAACTATCGATATTAATCCCTTTTTTGCCGATTCAGAGCAATTAATCGCCCTTTCCGCTTCTATCCTTCTTCATCCTCCAACTACTCCCCCAGAAAAGTTATCTCATCCGGCGATTCGTCCCTATCCCGAACATTATATAGGGCCTTGGACGACGAAAAGAGGCTTAAAGGTGCTAATTCGTCCGATTCGGGCAGCGGATGAGCCTTTAGTGCGACAATTTCACCATTATCTCTCGGAAGAAAGCATTTATTATCGTTATTTTCACCTTGTCAATCTCGATCGCCAAACCGCTTATGATCGTCTTACGCGCATTTGTTTTATCGACTACGATCGAGTAATGA